>CAMVBD010000248.1 GCA_947165615.1 uncultured Clostridia bacterium
GTTCGGCGAGGTGGTCGCCGGGACGGAGGGCTGCGTTTCGCCGGGAAGCGTGGAGGCGGCGTCCGTCGTCGGCACGGCGGCGGGCGGATCGCTCCAGAACGATACGGTCACACGGCCGCCCTGCGCCATCATGGTGCCGGGAGCGGGCAGGGTCTCCGCCACGGTGCCGGGAACGTGCGTGCCGTCGTTGTATTTGGTCGCTCTGACGAGTTCCAGCTGGTACTGACCGACCAGCGTCGCCACAGCCTGTTCGTAGGTGTAATTCGTAATATCGGGCAGTTGGAACTGCTTGGGACCGCTGCTGACGGTCAGGCGCAGCACGGTGCCGCGGGTCACGGTCGTGCCGACGGGGATAGACTGCTCCATTATGCGCCCGGCCTCCACGGTCGCGGAGTTTTCATACGTCGGCTGCAGGTCAAGGATCACGGAATAGTAATTGTCGTTTGCGATCTGCTCGTAATAATACCCGCGCAGTTCCTGCATGACGATGGAATCGGGAAGATTGCCGGACGGCTGGGCGTTTTGTGTGGCAGAGTCGGACGTGCCGGGCGTGACCGGGGAGCCGTTGTCGAACATGACGGACACAAGATACGCAAGCCCTGCCAAAAAGACAAGGATCAACAGGATCAGAGCGACGGTCAGCCCCTTGCGGCGATTTTCAAGCTGTTTTTGCTTTTTCAGCGCCAGTTCCGGGTCCGCCTCTCTTCTGACGGCGCGGCGCGCCGCCCCGGTTTTGCGCATGACCTCGGTCCTTGCGCCCGGCACTTCGTCGCTGACGTCGTCGACCAGACGCACAGGGCGGCGTCCCGCGTTTTTCTGCTGATCGAGCTGCAGAGAAGAACGGCTGACGGAGGTCTGATACCCCGTATTGCCGGTACGCGTGGAGTTTGCCGACGGCGCGACGGCGGAGGGCGCCTGACGGATCTCGCTGCCGATGGCGCTGCGGCGGTACAAAGGCTTTGCCGAGGCGCTGATGGCGCGGGGCGAGGCGGAAAGGTTTGCGCGCAATTGCTCTACGTTGCGCGTGCGGTCTTTCGCGTCGATCTGCATGCCGTTGATGAGGCTGTTGATCACGTAGGGCGGCAGTGTTTCGGCAAATTTTGCCGGGATCATCATCTGATCGTTTTCGGCGCGTACGGGCGCGGAGATCGGCGTCGATCCGACAAGCGCGCGGTAGAGGACCGCGGAGAAGGAATAGACGTCGGTCCACGGGCCGATCTCTCCGTCCTCGGTGTAGATCTCGATCGGCGCGTAGCCGTCGACGATGTCGGATTCCAGATCCGAATACGCAAGGCGCGCCTGATGGATGGAAAAATCCGTCAGTTTGAGTTTGCCGTCTTCGGTAAAAATAAACGCGGAGGGATTGATGCCCTTGTGGATGACGCCGGACGTGTGCAGGGTGCCGAGCGTGGACAGGACGGGCATAAAGAGGAAGCGTGCCTGATCCCACTCCACGTATCCCTGCGGGGTCGAAAGCAGATAGTCGCGCAGCGTCCGTTCTTCCGTCTCGGCAAAGACCGCGTAGACGGTATTGTCCGCCGTAAAGACGTCCGTGACCTCGATCATGGCGGTCAGCCCTTTCAGCCGCTGCAGTTTTTTCCACAGTTCCGCAAACGTGAACCGGCACTCGTCGTATGCGCTCTCACTCCCGGGGTTCGGCGCAACGGTCACGCCGTCTTCCGTTCTGGAGCACAGGGACTCCGGGAAAAACTCCCGGACGCTGCAGCGCTCGCCGTTTTTCGTGTCGTACGCGATATATGTGACGCCTTCGCTGTTTTTCCGTCCCGCCGCGCCGACGCAATAACGGGACGACAGCGTTGTGCCAAGCGGCAAAAACGGGTACTCCTGCCGGACCTCAGAATCGTCCACGCAATGGGGACAGACCCCGTCCGCATTTTTCGGCCGCATACAGCGAAAACAAAATCTGCTGAGTTCTTCCATGGTTTTCAACTCCGTTTAAAAAAGTTGTAGACAGATATACAAAATATATTATAGCATAGAGAATGAAAAATGTCTACTTCTTTTTTATTAAATATTTAACCATTAAGAGGCCGGAGGCTGCGGCGTGCATTCCGTTATACGGGCCGCCGAGGGCGTCGATGCGGGCCGCCGTGGGGGTCGATGCGGGCCGCCGTGGGCGGCGGCCCCTACAAATATAATGCAACGTCAAGAGGTCGGGCTTTGCGGCGTCGGCGACGGGCCGCCGTGGGCGTCGGCCCCTACGAATATAATGCAACGTCCAGGGCGATCCGCGCCCTCCGGCCTCTTTTTTGGCACACGCACGCCGATATTGCCAAATATTTTTCAAAATCCTCTTGACAAATGCGGCGGAAAATGCTATAGTATATCCAGTGTTAGCACTCAGGGCTTTAGAGTGCTAATCCAAAAAAACAACAAGGAGGCGGCGACATGGACCTTTCACAGCGGAAGGAATACATTCTTTCGACCATCGTGGAATACTACATTTCCACCGGCCAGCCGGTCGGTTCCAAACTGCTCGCCACCGCCCTTCCCTTTACGGTGTCCAGCGCCACGATCCGCAACGAGATGGCGGACCTTGTGCAGATGGGGTATCTTGAGCAGCCGCACACCTCCGCCGGGCGCGTGCCCACGGACAAAGGCATCAAGTACTACACCGAAAAACTGCTGGACGCCTATCCCCCGTCGGACGCGGACGCGTTTCGGATCGTCAGCGGCATCGACCACTTTGAGGGCGACGACGCCGTCATCTTAAAGCAGGCCTGCGACATCCTTGCCGAACTGACCGGCACGCTCGCTTTTGCCACCCTTCCTGCCGCGGACGGCGCGGTCGTGACCGGGGTGCAGGTTTTGCCCATCGGCAAAAAGCAGGCCATGATCCTTGTCTCCACCTCCGCGGGCAGTCCCGTCAGCCGCATCTCGCGTCTCAATGAAGAAACGGACTTTCCGCTTTTGGAACTCTTTTACAACGCGGCTGCGGCAAACTTTATCGGCAAGGACCGGGACGAGATCTCCCGGGCGGACTTACAGCGCATCACCGCTTCCCTCGGGGAAAACGCCCTGCCCATCGCGCCGCTTCTGACAAGCTTTTACGAGGCGCTGGAAATCAGCCGCAGCCCGCGCGCGGTGCTGGCAGGAGAAAGCAACTTAATGCACTCCTCCCTGTCGTCCGACGCGCCCGAGATCATCGGCCTTGTCAAAGACGCGGACGCCCTGCACGAGATCGTGGACGAGCGCGAGGCGGGACTCACCTTAAAAATCGGACAGGAAAATCTCAGGCCCTGTCTTTCCGGCGCGGCGCTGGTTTCCTGCGGCTACCGCGCGGGCGAGACCGCCGGCGGACGCATCGCGGTCGTCGGGCCGACAAAAATGGATTACGCGCACATTCTTCCCCTTGTAAAATACGTTTCCGACGTGGTCGAACGGCTGCTGACGGCGGATGAGGACGGAAGAGAAAGGACACAGTTATGAGCAGCAAAGAGAAAAAAGAAATCCTGGATGGGATTATGAAGAAGTACCACCCTGAGATGTTGGCTGATGCAGGAGCAGATGAATCAGGCGGACGCGGGATGACTGGCCAAGCTCATACTATGGATGTTTTTGCTGGCCAGGAACAGAAACCTCATGCAACTAGGCCGAACAGAGCCGGTAGTCGCGGCAAGGGCGTGAAACCGCT
>CAMVBD010000249.1 GCA_947165615.1 uncultured Clostridia bacterium
ATGGCGCTGTCCATCCCGGACATCATCGCGCCGATGAGGAACGCGTGGTTGATCGCTTTTCTGTACGGCAATCCGTAAGAAATATTGGACAGTCCGCTGACGATGTGCGCGTTCGGGTATTCGTCTTTTATTTGTTTCGCGGCTCCGATGAAATTCAGAAAACTGTCTGGTGACGATCCCACGGTGAACACGAGCGGATCGAAATACAGTCTGCCGAAAGCGATACCGTATTCCTCCGCTTTTTTAACGATCCGACGGAAACTCTCCATTCTCTTTTCCACGCTTTCGGGCATTCCCGTATCATCCAGAAGAAGCGCGATTATTTTCCAATCCTTCTTATCGGCAACTGCGGAAAAGATCCTGTCTGCTTTGTCGCCTTCAAGGGATACCGAATTTATGATGCCGGGATTTTTGCAGAGCGGAATCGATGAAAGGATCGTGTCGGGGTTCGGACTGTCGACGGAAAAGCGCACGTCGGGATGGTCGACCTGGATCAGTTCGATCATCCATTTCAGAACGTCGGCGTCGCCTGCGGGAACGCCCGAGCAGACGTCAAGGTAATCGGCTCTTCGTTCGAGCTGCTTTGACGCGAGGTCTCTGATAAATTCACCGTCCCTGTTTTTTATGGCCTCCGCTACGGATTTGATCGCTCCGTTCAGTTTTTCTCCTATTATGATCATGATTGTTCTCCTTTTTAATTTAATATTCCGCACCGTAAGATCATGATTTGGCGCCGTTTTTCTTATCGTTTCCGATTTCTTTCATCAGATGTGGGATTATCTCAAACAAGTCGCCCTTGACGGCGATGTCGGCAAGATTCATCATCGGCGTTGAGTCGTCGATATCGATCGCGATGATCGTTTTGCACGACTGCATTCCGATAAGGTGCTGTATCTGCCCGGAAATGCCGCAGGCGATGTAAACGTCCGTCTGGACGGTCGCGCCCGTTTGACCTATCTGGTGCGGGTAAGCTATCCAGCCGTTGTCGACCGCAGCCCGGCTCGCGCCGACCGCGGCGCCTATCTGATTTGCGAACCGCTCGAGCAGACGGAATCCGTCCGGTCCTTTCATCGCGCGTCCGCCCGCTGCGATGATGTGCGCGTCGCTGAGATTCAACGTCGGTTCGCTGCGCTTTACGGTTTTTATGATCTCTTTGACATTCAAAGTGTCCGTCGCCGTGATCTTTTCGCGGATGACTTCTCCGGTTCTGCCGGGCATTACATCGGGCGTCGGCATGACTTTCGGACGCACCGTCGCCATCTGCGGACGGAACTCCCCGCTCCTGATCGTCGCCATGATGTTGCCGCCGAACGCGGGACGCGTTTGAAGCAGATCACCGTTTTCGGGGTCTATCGCAAGGCCCGTGCAGTCTGCCGTCAGTCCCGCGCGGAGTTTGCTTGAAAGGCGCGGGATCAACGCGCGTCCGCGGCTCGTCGCGGCGCACAGAACGATCTCCGGACGGTATTTACCGACCAGCCTCTCCAGAAGATTGCATTCGAGTTCATCGTTGAACGCGGAAAGCTTTCCGTCGTCAACGACGATTATCTTGTCGGCTCCGTAAGCAAAAAGCGAGCCGATGTTTTCGCTGATGCCGCTGCCGAGAACAACGGTAGCGGCCGCCGTCCCGGCTGCCGTGGAAAAGTTCATATGAGACCGGATGTATCTCACTGCCTGCGCATTCGGAGACGGTCCAGACGTTTTTGTACGATTTTCTGTCAAGCTCATCGATTATTTTCATACGCTCACCTCCTTACAGGATACCGCGGCGCGAAAGCTCTTTTGCAAGCGCTTTCGCCACGTCCGCCGGCTCGCCGTCCAACTTCATCGTAACGGCGCTGCGAACGGCGGGAGGTTCTGTTTTCACAACGCGCGTAGGCGATGCGTTGAGTCCTATCTTTTCGGGATCGGCGCCGATGTCGCCGGGTCTCCATACCGTGATCTCCGCTGTGCGCGCCTTGCGCGCGTTTTTCAGTTTCGGGATCCTCGGCACGTTGATGTCTTTCAGCACGGTGAGAAGCGCCGGCAGGCGAAGCTTCAATACGTCGTATCCGTTTTCGTTCATTCGGGAAACGGTTATGAAACCGTCTTCGATCTCGTTCACCCTGAAAACGTTTGCAGCTTGCATGATATCGAGCTTTGCGGCGATCCCCGGGCCCACCTGAGCCGTATCGCCGTCGACCGCCTGTTTTCCGCACAGGATGAGGTCTGTGGCGCCTATCATTTCGATCGCTTTCGCCAAGGCGTAACTCGTCGCCCACGTATCTGAGCCGGCGAACGCTCTGTCGCACAGCAGCACCGCCTTGTCGGCGCCCATAGAAAGCGCCTCGATAATCGAATTCTTCGCGTTTTCCGGCCCCATGGACAGAACGACGACCTCGCCGCCGTATTTTTCACGTATGCGAAGCGCTTCTTCTATAGCGTATAAATCGAAGGGATTCAAGATCGCTTTTGAGCCCTCCCGGATGATCCTTTTCGTTTCGGGATCGATCTTCGCGTCCGTTGCAGCGGGGACTTGTTTGATACAAACAACGATCTTCATTCCGATTCCTCCTTTCTCGCGGCAGCCATTTCTTCGATTATGTGATACTGTGTCTTGAATCCAAGCAAAGAAAGATAATATCCGCACGCCGGATAAAGCGCCCGGAGCTCGCGCAGCGTTTCGATCGGATCGAACGCGGCGTCTTCGGGTATCGGATATCCCACTACATCGGAAAGCAGGAACAGTTTTTTTGACATCCACGCCTCGACCGTGACGTGAAGATCGGGGTATTCATCGAGAAGTCGGTCCGTCACCGGGTTTTGTTCAATTAGCGGTTGAGTAATAACGAATGAGGCGCCTGCGTCGAGTTTTCTCTTCATTTTTTCAAATTCGTGTTCGACTGGTTCATACGGGTTGAAAGCGACGCCGACGGAAAATGACGGATAGTGCTTCAATATGTATCGCGTCAGTTCCACCGACGTAACGGACGCCGTTCCTTTCGCCTCGACGTCGGACGGGGAAAGTTTGGGAAGCCTCGGAGAACCGTCTCCGCTGACCGCAAGTATCGAACGTATGCCGAGCCTTTCGCAGCTCGTGAGGATCTCATCGAGGTCGCTCTTTGTGTGGAACGTATTCAGATGGATCAGCACCTGATCGGCGCGCGCGGAGAGCCCAAGCTCTTCGATGCACTCGTGTCCCTGAAACGCCAGAAGCCCCATCGCGTTGTCGGTGATCGACGCCGTAAAACCGCTTTCCATCACACGTTCGAATTTCGATCTGAACAGTTCCAGGTCTTCCTCAAGCTTTTGCGAATCCTGTTTCGGAGGTATGATCTCGATATGAAATCCGGCAGGACCGTTTCGTTTTTTCGCGAATATCATATACTCACCACGCCGGGCGGCGACGGCATTGCGTAAGATCAAAACGGGTACCGCATTATTTCCCGTTTTTTAAAAGAAAAACTTGCCTACTGTTTCAATAGGTATTATAAAGGTTTACGCCTATTTTGTCAATAGGCAATTGTGTTCTGAATTAAAAAGTTAACAATGAGTTTACAGCACATTGACGTCCGGCGGAATAACTGCCCGCACGGGAAGGGAAGAGCCGTACCGGATCATCCGTCCGCGTTGATCCCGCGAAGATTTCCGGGGAAAAC
>CAMVBD010000250.1 GCA_947165615.1 uncultured Clostridia bacterium
CTCGCCATGACGGATCACGGCGCCATGTACGGCGCGGTCGATTTTTATAAGGAATGCAAAGGGGCTGGCATCCGTCCCATCATCGGCTGCGAGGTCTACGTTGCAAAGCGCACGCGCTTCGACAAGGTCCACGGCCTTGATAACGAGCGCTATCACCTTATCCTTCTTTGCGAAAATCAGAAGGGATATCAGAATCTGATCAAAATCGTTTCCGCCGCCTGGGTCGAGGGCTTCTATACAAAACCCCGCGTGGATAAGGAACTGCTTGAAAAATACCACGAGGGCATTATCTGCTGTTCCGCCTGTCTTGCAGGCGAGATCCCGCAGGCGCTGCTGAACAACGATTACGAAAAGGCAAAAGAGACCGCAAAGTGGTACTTGGACGTCTTCGGGAAGGACAACTATTTCCTGGAGATCCAGGATCACAACCTGGAAGAACAAAAACGCACGAATCCGCTGATCGTAAAACTCGCCCGTGAACTGGGGATCGGCCTTGTCGCGACAAACGACGCGCACTACATTCTGAAAGAGGACGCCGAGATCCAGAAGATCCTTGTTTGTATCGCGACAAAGCATACGATCGAGGAAGATACCGGCATGGGCTTTCAGACCGATGAATTCTACCTGAAATCCGGCGACGAAATGGCTGCTCTGTTCCCGGACGTCCCCGAGGCTATCGAAAATGCAAAGAAGATCGCCGAACGCTGCCACGTCGAATTCGAATTCGGCAACACCAAACTTCCGATCTTTGAAATCGAAGGGAATCCCGATCATTTCGAGTATTTCAAGGATATGTGCTATAAGGGGATGGTAAAGCGCTACGGCGAAAACTATCCGCAGGCGTACATGGACCGACTCAACTACGAACTCGGCGTCATCAACCAGATGGGCTTTATCGACTATTTCCTGATTGTCTGGGATTACATCAATTACGCGAAAAGCGTCGGGATCCCGGTTGGCCCCGGGCGCGGCTCCGGCGCCGGAAGCATTGCGGCCTACACTTGCGGGATCACGGACATCGACCCCATGCGGTATTCTCTGCTGTTTGAGCGTTTTCTGAATCCCGAACGCGTCAGCATGCCCGACTTTGATATCGACTTCTGTTACGAGCGCCGGCAGGAGGTCATCGATTACGTCGTCCGCCGCTACGGCGCCGATCACGTCGCCCAGATCGCAACGTTCGGCACGCTTGCCGCAAAGGGCGCCGTGCGCGACGTCGGCAAGGTGCTCGGCATGTCCGTGGCGGAAGTCGCCGCCGTCACAAAAGAGATCCCGCAGGAACTCAATATGACCATTCAGAAGGCGCTGGAGTCCAACGCCGATCTGAAAAAAATGTACGACGGAAATCCGCTGATCAAAAAGGTTATCGACACGTCCATCAAAATCGAAGGCATGCCGCGCAATACCGGCATGCACGCCTGCGGCGTCGTGATCTGCGACAAGCCGGTAGACGATTACGTCCCGCTGTTCAAAAGCGGCGACGCCGTCGTTACGGAGTACTACAAGGGCTGGGTCGAAAAACTCGGGCTGCTGAAAATGGACTTTTTGGGACTCCGGACGCTGACGGTCATTACGGACGCGGTCAACATGATCCGCAAGAAGGTACCGGATTTCGATATCATGAAGATCGACGTGGATGACCAAAACGTCTACAAAATGCTCGGGGACGGTGGTACCTTCGGGGTGTTCCAGTGTGAAAGCGCGGGCATCCGGTCGCTGATGATCAACATGAAGCCGCACAATCTTGAAGATATCATCGCCGTGATCGCGCTGTATCGCCCCGGCCCCATGGACTTTATTCCCGCTTATCTTAAAAACAGGCAGGATCCCGAGCACATCAAATACCACACGCCCGAGCTCAAGCCCATTCTGGACGTTACCTACGGAACGATCGTTTATCAGGAACAGGTCATGCAGATCTTCCGGGAGCTTGCCGGCTACTCCATGGGCGCCGCCGATATGGTTCGCCGCGCCGTCGCCAAGAAACAGCCCGAAGAACTTGCAAGACAGAAAAAGTATTTCCTGTACGGTTCCGACGGAACGGATGGCGGAACGAAGTGTGACGGCTGCCTGAAACGTGGGATCTCGAAAGAAGCGGCGGAAGCCATTTACGACGACATGGCCTCGTTCGCCTCTTATGCCTTCAATAAATCGCACTCCGCCGCGTATTCTCTTTTGACGTATCAGACCGCCTGGCTGCGTTACTATTATCCGCAGGAATTCATGGCGGCCATGCTTACAAGCGTCCTTGAAAACACGGACAAGGTCGTCGGCTATATCACGGAATGCCAGACGAATCTCGGCTTCAAGGTCCTTCCGCCGAGCGTCAACGAGTCCATGGAAAAATTCACGGTTGTCGGCGACAACATCCGGTTTGGCCTTCTTGCGATCAAGAATCTCGGCGCGAACGTCATTCAGGGGATCATAGAAGAACGTGAGGAGAACGGCCCGTTCCAGAGTTACTATTCCTTCTGCAAACGCTGCTATGGAAAAGAATTCAACAAGCGCGCCCTTGAAAACCTGATCAAGAGCGGCGCGACCGATTGCTTTGGGCTGAATCGCAATCAGATGCTGAAAATGATCGACGACATTTTCGAGCAGCTGGACTCCGAAAAGAAAAACAAAATGGAAGGGCAGATCGGCTTCTTCGATATCGGCTCCGCCTTCGCTTCCGCCGCGGAGATCGAGCCGCCGGACATCCCCGAAATGCCGCCGAAAGAAAGGCTTGCCAGCGAAAAACTGACGACGGGCATTTACATGTCCGGTCACCCGGTCGCGGAGCACATTTCTCTTGCGAACGCCCTCGGCTGCGCAAGAACGATCGACATTACGGAATCGTCGCTGAACGCGGTGGATTCCCCGTACAAGGACGGCGACCGTATCCGGATCCTTTGCATCCTGTCGACTGTTCGGAAAAAAATCACAAAGAACAATACGACGATGGCGTTTTTGTCCGTTGAAGACGTGTACGGCGGCATAGAGAGTCTTGTCTTTCCGAAAACGTTTGACAAAATCGGCAAATATCTGATAGAGGATGAGATCATTCTTCTTTCCGGTAAAGTCTCCCTGCGTGACGACGAGGTCCCGAAGATCCTCTGTGAAGACGTGGTGCCGCTCGATGAGATCCCGGACGACGCCGCTCTTCTGAAGGATTACCGTCCGCCGGCGCGCGTGTATGATTCCGGCTCCAGCGCGCTCGAATCCTATGACCTGGAGCCGCCGGAATATGCCGCTCCCGCGCCGGCGATCTTACAGGAGACAAAAGCGGAAATCCCGCCTGAACCGGTGAAGACGGAACAGGACAGCCGCGTATCGGCGCCGCAAGGGGAACCGCCGGAAAAGCCCCGAAGGGGATATTTCTTCGTGTTTCCGGTATGTCCGCGGACGATTGCGTAAAGGCAAAGAAAATGTGCGCGATTTTTCCGGGGCCGATGTCGGTCATTCTCTATTACAACGATTCCAAAGGCTACGATATGAACTGCGGCATCTCGGTAGAACGAAACGACGCGCTTCTGAACGGCCTGCGACGTCTGCTGGGCGACGCAAACGTTGTCGTCAGAAATTAAAAGTTTCTATTGACTTTTTGGCGAATGTTTATATAATAGTAAGGAAATACAAGGATTTT
>CAMVBD010000251.1 GCA_947165615.1 uncultured Clostridia bacterium
CTGCACGTACATTTGTCCGAGGCTTAAGAGGATGGGCTCGGTGCAGGGATAAAAGTGCTCGGTGATATAGGCGCGCAGCCGGTCGACAAGCGCGCCTGCCTCGGCGGACGCGGGCGCGGCGCCGGACTGCCTGCACACGGAAAACGCCTTCATGATTTCGTCCATTTCGTCGGCTAAAGCCGCGTCGTCGGACACAGTGCGGGCTTCACTCTTTTTTTCGTATGCCTTATAGGCGTCGGTATTTCCCCAGCGGGCTTTGGCCTCCGCCTTGCAGGCCTCATATTCTCTGTTATCAAATGCTGACATCACGTTTTCTCCTCTCTTGGCGCCGTCAATGGCGGCGATCAGTCTTTCCAGCCGCTTCTTTTTCAGGAGCAAAAGCGTTTTTTGCTCCTCCAGCGCCCTTGTTTTTTCATAGTCCGGTGCGGACAGGATCGCCCGAACGGTTTTTAGCGGAAATTCCAGTTCACGGAAGAACAGGATCTGCTGCATTCTTTGAAGGCACGTCTCGTCGTAATACCGGTAGCGGGTCTCCGGATCGGTCCGGGCGGGACAGAGCAGCCCGATCTCGTCATAGTAATGGAGCGTGCGCACGCTCACGCCGGTAAGCTCGGCAAACTCCTTGACCGAAAGGTCCATCTTCCTCACCTCACATACAGAGTATATACTATGACGGTACGTGAGAGTCAAGTCTGAATTCTGAAGTTTTGAAAAAAAATAAAAAACAGCGCGGCAAAGTCCTGTTTTTTGAACAGCGTTTGTTGTATACTGTCTGTATCGACCCCGAACGGAGGATGAAGATGGACAGGCTGTACGTAAACGAGATCCTGTACGGCGGCGGGCTGCCGGAAAACTCCTATCTGACAAAGCTGCCCGTTTTGCAGGCGCTGAAGCGGGAAAGTCTCCGGCTGGACAGGCCGGTGACGATCTTCGTCGGCGAAAACGGGACCGGAAAATCGACCCTGCTGGAGGCGGTCGCCCTCGCTTACGGCTTTAACGCCGAGGGCGGCACGCGCAATTTCCGCTTTTCCACCAAGGCGACACATTCGGACCTGTACCGGCACATTCTGCTCGGCAAGGCCGCGAGAGCCAGAGACGGCTTTTTTCTGCGGGCGGAAAGCCTTTATAACGTCGCGACGGACATTGACCGGATGGACGCCGAGCCCTCGTTCGGCCCGCCGCTGATCGACTCCTACGGCGGGGTGTCCCTGCACGAGCAGTCTCACGGAGAGAGTTTTCTGTCGATCGTGCACAACCGCTTTCACGGGAACGGGCTTTACATTCTCGACGAACCAGAGGCGGCGCTGTCCCCGATGCGGATTTTGACGCTGATCGCCGAGATAAACGCCCTTGTAAAAAAGGATTCGCAGTTTGTGATCGCGACCCACTCCCCCATTCTGATGGCGATCCCGGACGCGCGGGTCTACGAACTGTCCGACGGCGGGATCCGGGCCGTCGACTACCGCGAGACGGAGCACTTTCAGGTGACGCGGCGGTTTCTGAACGATCCGGACCGGATGCTGCGCCTTCTGCTGGAGGGGTCCTGATTTTTTGAGCAGATTTTCTGCTCATTTTTCTTTTTTTTCGCGGGATACAGCACCTGTTTTTGGATATTTTTCACAAAAAACGGCCCTGTTTTACTGCGGAAACGCCACTTGCGGTCCCCTTGAAAAAGGAGTAAAATGAGGATGGACTACTATAAGAAAGGATGAGTCTTTTGTCAAAGCACGTAAAGAAAACGTTGGCGCTGTTATTGACGGCGCTGATGGTCCTCAGCGGTATGTCGGTCATGGCAGGCGCCGTAAGCGTGTATACCCCGACCGGTGATTTTTACAAGATCTCCGAGACGGAATACAAGATCGCGCCCGGCATTGCCGAAAACCGCGTTATCGTCAACAAAACCTCCGGTACACAGCAGGAAACGGTGTACGCCGTGACGGTGGACCCCACCGTCGGAACCACCGGCTTTATCGCCGGTTACGCCGATTATAACGGCAGCAAGTGGAAGATGCAGAGCGTGCGCGACCAGGCAGCCGCCGCTGCGGCAGCCAGAAACGAGAATATCGTTGTCGCTGTAAACGCCGACATCTTCAACATGTCCACCGGCGAGCCCGGCGGCGTGCTGGTCATGAACGGCAGAGTCTACAAATCCGGCCTCGGAGGCGCCTATTTCGGCGTCACAAAGTCCGGGCAGATCGTGATGGGCGACTCCCTGACCCAGGACGTGCTTGACACCCTGCAGGAGGCGGTCTCCGGCTTTTACATGATCGTCAAGGACGGCAAGCGCTACGGCCCGGGCAAGTCCGCCGATTCCAACGTCGCGCCGAAGACCTGCGTCGGTCAGAAGGCCGACGGCAGCATTGTGATCGTTGCCATTGACGGCCGAAACTATCCGATCTCCTGCTCGCTGGGCGACTATGACCTTGCGACCATCATGATGGACCTCGGCTGCGTCAACGTCATCAATTTCGACGGCGGCGGCTCCACCACCTATCTTGCGAAGTATGAACGCGAGGGCGCCCTCAGCCTCAAGACCCATCCCTCCGAGACCGTGGAACGCAAGGTCGCGTCCTCCCTGTTCGTGACCTCCTCCGCCACGCCCTCCGGCGTGTTCGACCACGCGTCCCTTCTTCCGAACAACGACGTCTACACCCCCGGCTCCGAGATCGCGTTCACGGCCGTGGGCGTTGACTCCTCCGGCGCTTCCGCGCCCCTTCCCGCAGACGGCGCGTTCCGTCTGGACGCCGCAAGCGAAGGCCTCGGCTCCGTTACGGCGGACGGCAAATTCGTCTCCAACGGAAACGTTGGCACCGTGACCGTCAATTACGTCACGGGCGGCGCCGTCAAGGGCTCCACCTCGGTCGAGATCCAAAAGCCCGACTCCATCTATTTCTCCTCCGAGGAGATCTCCCTCGGCTTTGAAAAAGAGAGCGACCTCGGTCTGACCGTCAAATACAGAGACCGCGACATCGTTTATCGGGCTCAGGACATCGTCTGGACCATGTCCGACCCGAGACTCGGTCACTTTGACGGACTGACCTTTATCTCCTCCGACTCCGAAACGGTCAACGGCACCGTGACCGCCGCCTACAGCGGCGACGCTTCCGTCAGCGGCTCCGTTGCCCTCATCGTCGGCAAGCTGCCGAGCGTCATGATGGACTTTGAAAACTACGTGGACGGGGAAGGCAACGTCACCCCCGCCGAGGAATACTGGTCCTTCACCCGCGGCACCAGCCAGCCGGACGGCCGGCTTGCGACCGTTCACGACCCCTCCGCGCCGCTCATCGGCACGACCCATAACCGCGGCGAGGTGATTTCGACCTCCATCGTCGACATCTCCTCCGGCGAGCCTGTCCGCTTCGGCAACCACGCTCTGAAGCTCCATTACGATTTCTCGAACTCCCGGGATATGACCACCGGTATCGCCATGGGCTTTACCGAAGCGACCCAGAAAGTAGAGGGCTCCCCCACCGCCATCGGCATGTGGGTCTACGCGCCTGAGGGCACCCCGAACCTGTGGCTGCGCGTGCGCGTGGAGGACGGCTCCGGCACGATCTGCAATACGAACTTCACGCTCGAATGCAAGCAGACGAATCACGAGCGGCTCGGCGGCTTTGACT
>CAMVBD010000252.1 GCA_947165615.1 uncultured Clostridia bacterium
GGCGTCTGGACACTTGTTGTAATGCTTCTTGTGTATTTTGCGCACTCAAACTCTTTGTTTAAGATTTTTGGCGGGGACCTTACAGTTCTCAGAATGGACCTTTATCATCAGTACGGACCTTTGGTCGCCGAAGTATATGACAGAATCACCACAGGGGCAAGCCTGACCTATTCGTTTACGTCCGGGCTCGGCGGCGGTTTCCTCGGTAATTTCTTCAATTACTGCGCTTCTCCTTTTACGTACGTCATCTTGCTTTTTGGACATAAGAATATGCCGGAGGCGATTGCCGTCATTATTCTTCTGAAAGCAATCTTGTCATCAGTCTCCTTCAGTTACTTTATTAACAAGATTACAAAAAAGACCTCTGTATTCAGCATCGCTTTTGCGCTCATGTACACGTTTTCCGGGTATTTCGTCGCATTTTCCTGGAACATCATGTGGCTCGACGCAATGAGCGTGTTCCCGCTGGTAATGCTTGGCATTTCGAGGATCATAGATGAAAAGCGTCCGATCCTCTATATCTCCGCACTTGCTTATACCATGATCACCAATTACTATATGGCGTATATGGTATGTCTGCTGTCCGTCGTTTGGTTCCTTTTCTATTATTTCTCAAATTACAGTTTTCTTGCTTTGCTGCGCAGCAAAGAAGAAAAGACGGAGCCCAATAACGCTTCCCCCTACGGAGAAGGGCTTATTGTCAAAGAGATCCTGCCGAATGCTGATGTGCAGCAGGAGACAGATGCCGCGCCTGAGAGTTTCACAAAATGGATTTCTTCCGATGACGTGCTTGAAAAAGTCGAACCGTCCGAACATGAATCGCCGAAACCGAATCCGATTCGTGTGGAAAAAGGGTTTTCCATTCGGAATTCGCGTTTCTTTGCCTCCGGTTTTACCTTTGCCTTTGCTTCTATCCTGAGCTTTATGCTGGCCGCCTTTGCTTTGCTGCCGGTCATTTATACGCTGCAATCCAGTTCCGCCACATCGTCTACCGCGCCGGAAAAAGCCAGTTATTATTTTAATATTTTCAACTTCCTTGCCAATCATCTGCCAAGCGTTGAGACAACGATCCGCTCGTCCGGCAATAATGTGATCCCGAACGTCTACTGCGGTTTAATGACGGTCATGCTATTGCCGTTTTTCTTCCTTTCAAGCAAGATCTCCGGCAAAAAGAAAGTCTGCGCTTTTTTGGTGCTGTTCCTTTTCTATTTCAGTTTTAATCTCAATAAACTCAATTACATCTGGCACGGACTGCATTTCCCGAACGATCTTCCTTACCGCTGGTCCTTTGCCTATTCGTTCTTCCTTCTGTATCTCGCTTATCAGGCGCTTCTCCGTTTAGAGGAATTCTCCCGCAAGTATTTTGTGCTTACGGGCTTTGGCGTGTTTGCTTTTATCGCATTGATCTCCAAACTCGGCGTTACAAACGTTACGACCTATTCGTTGATCCTCAGCGCGGTAATGACCGTCGTGTATGTTGTCGCCGCCGGTCTTATGACGTCGCCTCGCTATCAGCATAAAACAGTTGCGGGGATCCTTGTTTTTCTTGTGATCGTGGAACTGTTGTTCGGCAATACCCCGCGCTACGTCATGGCGCAATCCAAAAAAGACTATACCGGAGATTACGATCAGTTCCAGGAAATCCGAAACGATGCCGAAAAAGAGGAAGACCAACTGTTTTACCGCACGGAACTTTCCCGTTTGCGCGCCAGAATGGACGCATGCTGGTATGGCTATCCCGGCGTCTCCACGTTTTCGTCCATGGCATACGAGCGTACTTCTAACGTTATGAAGAGTCTTGGACTGTTCGGTAACAATATCAACAGTTACACGTATTATCCGCAGACGCCTGTGTTCAACTCCTTTTTCTCTTTGAAATATGTTTATGACAACCGCGATCTTCTGAAAAATGATAACGATTTTTATGAAAAAGTCGCAAGCAATCAGACGTATACCGCCTACCGTTATCAGAAATTCCTGCCGGTAGCTTTTGCGGTTGACAACGATATTGAAAACTGGTCAACGGGCTCGACCAATCCGTTTGAAGTGCAAAACGATCTTGTCAATCGTTCGACCGGCGTTGAAGACGTTTTTGAAAAAGTGCGCGCTACGGATTATAAACAGACGAATCTCGGAACGATGGAACTGTTTACGATCAACTCCGCCTCGTACTTCTACGCGGCAAAAACAACTTCCGCGACCGCTGCATCCTTAGACGTCGTTACGAACGTCCAGGAAGACGGACAGTACTATATTCATGCGGGCTCATCCGGAATCAGCGATTTGAACGTCGTTGCCGGCAGCAAAACGGAACAGCGTTTTTCGTACCGTTATACATCTTCCGGTATTTCCGCATTCGTATTAGACCTCGGCAAACTGAAAAAAGGCGATACCATTACGGTCACCTACACCCTCACAGAATCCAATTCCGGCGCGAATCTCTATTATTCCTGCGTGAAACTCAATGAGGACCGTTTCGAGGAAGCGTATCAGAAGATTCAAAACAATGGAATACTGAATCTCGATCAATTCAAAGAGTCTCATTTCTCCGGGACGATGAACGTAAATAACGAAAATGCCGTTGTATTTACGTCCATTCCTTATGATGAAAGTTGGGAGATCTATGTCGACGGACAGCGTCTCTCCTATGATCACACGAACGCGCAGCCGACCAAGTTCCTTGGCATGACGCTTCAGCCGGATCGTTCGGAAGGTGAAATATTTGCCGTCGGCAACGCCTTCATCGGTTTTAGGGTCGACAAAGGAGACCATACCATTCAGTTCCGCTACGTCCCGAAGGGACTGGCAATAGGGCTTGAAATCTCACTTGCTGCGATTCTGATCGCAGTTCTGCTCCTCGTATTTAAATTTGTGATCAAGGCTCCTGCTGCTAAGAAAAAAGGAAAAAACATCGGCTTTTTCCTGGAGCCCGATAATAGTTTTATAACAGAACAGACGCCGGAAGATCACGCCGATCAAACGGATACGCCTGCTGATTTGATTCCTGCGCAACAGACAATAAACCAAACGCCCCGGGAAGAGGTTCCGACTCCCGCGGAACTGCAGCCGGACACTGATTTACAGAAGGACTCTGCAGCCAATGATGAAACAACTGATCCGGAATCTTAACGGCATTTTATCTGCACAGGCTGTCCTTGCCGAAATCGGCGAGGACGGCTTTTTGACCGTTTTTCAGGGGGTAAACGCGTTCCCCGAGGAAGACATGAAGGAAACGGTCTGCGCAGATGAATGGCAATTTTGCCGCAGTTTTGCGTTTGGAAAATGTACGAAACTGGTGTTTAATAAGGATCAAGCCGCGCTGCACGTCCTGTTTGACGCAGAGAAGAGGGAAGTCCGGTTGCTGCGGGACAATGAATCGGATTTTATACCGTCCTATCACAAGATAGAGACCGGGGATCAGCCTGTTCGCTTCTGGCAATTTGAAGTCGGGCATAGTCTGATCGATTGCGGAATGTGTTATATCTTTCTGCTCTCCGACGGAACATTCTGCCTGATCGATTCTGCGCATCACTATTCCGTACACGATGATGAACGCATTGTCGATTTTTTGCGGCGTCATACGCCGGCAGGGAGCCCCATCATTGTAAAGGGATGGATC
>CAMVBD010000253.1 GCA_947165615.1 uncultured Clostridia bacterium
CGCACGAAAAACTACAAGTATTACAACGACGAAAAGCTCGGAAAGATGACGAAGGATCAGTTTATCAAGCGTGATATCGACGAGTGCATCGCCGTATCTCTGAACGGGAAACAGTTTGAATATCTGATGCGGCAACGCGGATATACCTTTAACGCGCGGTGCAAATATCCCACGATCTCACATCCGGCCTTTCAGCGTCCGCGTCGCTTGAATACGCTCGGCGACCGGTACACGCTGCAGGGAATACAGAACCGTCTGCACGATCGTTGGACGCCGCGCGTCTTCGTTTATCCGGAGCAGGATGATCCCGCCGGATATTTTTTCTTCAACCCCGAGGATCCTTTCCACTATATCTTTGAATTTGACCGCATCGACCGGCTTTACGTTCACTTTGTGCGGGGGCTTACGATCATAAAGAGCGAACCCGATACGAACCGTGAGGTCGCCCGGTATCTGCACGACGAGCTGGTCAAATTCGATATGCTCGTGGAAAACCAGAACCTGTTGCTCGATAAAGGGCTGCGCACCGACGACGACGTGACGCGTTACAAGCAGGAATGCGAGAAGGATATGACCGACCTGACCGAAGCGCGAAACGTCTTCCGCAACGCGCTCAAGCGCGCAGTCCGCGCGGAAGATAAAGAAAAACAGATCGAGCTGAGCGCCGATATCCGCAGATGCTCCGAGGCGTTGGAGGTGCTGCGCAGGGACATTAAAATCTGCGACCGCATCCTGATGAAGAAGCCCGATATCGAACAGCGGATGCGGGAGATCAGAGAGATCTCGGAACAGAAACGGTATATCCCCGAGGTCGCCGCAAAACAGAACGCGAAAACAAAAACGCGCGGCGTCGCGCGGTAAGGGAGGAGGTGAAAACTTATGTCAAACTATTTCGACAAGTTTCAGAGAACGTTCCTTTACGACACGGACCGTATGATGCCGATGCCGGAATCACCCTTTGTTTTCCGACCGAACGCGAGCTTCCGCAACCTTGTGGGAAGCATCGAACAGTACGGCTTATTGGAGCCGATCGTGGTGATCCCGCACCCGAAGTACAGCGGCAAATATGAGATCGTTTCGGGCGTGCGGCGCTGGATGGCGTGCAGGGAATTGGATTACACCAATATTTCGTGCATCGTCGCCGACAATATGACCAGAGACGAGGCGCTCATCTTTATGGTGGATTCCAACCTTTGCAACCGCGATTATATCCCGCAGACTGAAAAGGGCAAGGCATACAAGCTCAAGCTGGAAGTGATGGCGCGGCAGGGCTATCGCAGCGATCTGTACGAAACTTGTACACAGCCTGTGCACAAGTTAAAAAGTGTGGAGAGGATCGGCGAAGAAAACGACGAAAGCCGCGAGACGGTGCGTCGGCTGATTCGTCTGACGGAGCTGATCCCGGAGCTGCAGGAGCTCGTGGACGATCGTCGCATTGCGCTCGGCCCCGCCGTGGAGCTCTCATATCTGCCGGAGGATATGCAGAGGGCAGTTTACGATTACTATACCGAGAACGAAGTGACGCCCTCCTATTCGCAGGCAAATAAGATGAAGAAGCAATCGGCGGCGGGGACACTCACCCCGCAGGCAATGACGGATATTCTGAATCAGCCAAAACCGAATCAGGTAGAAACGCTTAAAATTCCCATGGAAGACGTGCGCAAGTACCGTCCGAATTACTCAGTACCGCAACTTCAGGATTTCATCCGAAAAGCCTGCGAGCACTACGCAAAGTATCTTCGCAACCGCGACCGCGGCGCAAGATAATTCCAATTCACAAAAAAGGTTATGGCGGAAACATTCTGCTTTAATTATTCACTCTAAGCCATAACCTCCATTTTTTAAGAATCCAATAATGGAGGTTATACGATGGAAAACCAAAACAATATGCTTTATCACGTAATGTTTCAAGGCTACCCGGACGTTGTGAACGTGCCGCAGCTTTGCGAAATGCTGGGCGGGATCAGCGATAAAACCGCTTACCGTCTGCTGAAATCCGGGGTCATCAAAAGCATCTACGTCGGCAAGCGGTATCTGATCCCGAAGCCGTACGTTCTTGATTATCTGTCAGCGGCGCAGGCGTAAAATCCTGTGCATGAAACATTGCCGCACATTTGCTTCAGCGCGGGTATATGTGATAGAATACCCGCGTTGACGGCAGATGAATATGCGCTGCACGAAAGGAGTTATAAATGGTAGCAGGACATCTGAGAAACCGGAACGGCGTCTGGTACGTTTCCATGAGCTATACAGACGCGAACGGAAAGAAAAAGAGCGTTCTTCGCTCTACAGGCATTCCCGCCGAAAAGGGAAACAAAAAGAAAGCGGAAAAGGCATTGCTGGAAGCAAGAAAGCAGTTGCAGGAGCAGCTTGACCGCGGCGATCCCGATACGCTGACCGTGCAAAAGGAAACGCTGCTCTTTACAAAGTTTCTTGCCGACTGGTTGGAAATGATGCGTTCCAGCGTGGAGATTACCACCTTCGCCTCGTATCAGACGACGGTCACCAGAAGGATCATCCCGTATTTTGACAAGAATTATCCGAGGCTGCGGCTGGTAGATCTCACGCCGAAAATGATTCAGGACTATTACACCTATGAAATCAAAGTGAACCATCTCACCACCAATACGGTCATTCACCGCCACGCAAATATCCGCAAGGCCCTGCAGTACGCGTTTCAGATCGGGCTGCTGGATTATAATCCCGCCGACCGCGTTACGCGTCCGAAAAAGAATACCTTTGAATCGGAACCGTACAACCGGGCAGAGCTTGAGGTGCTGTTTGAAAAGGTGAAGGGTGATCCGCTCGAATTCGGCGTCATTATGGCGGCGTTTTACGGATTGCGGAGAGAGGAAGTTGTGGGGCTCAAGTGGAATGCGATCGACTTTGAAAACAAGACCATCGCCATCAAAAGTGTGGTGACAGCCGCAAACGTTGACGGGAAGCAGGTACTGGTTCAAAAGAATACGGCGAAGACGAAATCCAGCCTGCGTACGCTGCCGCTGGTACCGCCCATCGAGGACCTGTTGCTGCGGATGAAAAAGGCGCAGGATGCGTTCAAAGCGCTCTGCGGGAATTCCTATTCCAAAGAGTATCAGGAATACGTTTACGTCAACCAGCTCGGGCAGCTCGTTAAGCCCGAATATCTGACGACGCATTTTCCGATCTTTCTGGAAAAGCACGGACTTCGGCGAATCCGCTTTCACGATCTGCGGCACTCGTGCGCGACGCTTCTGTACCACGAGGGTGTGGCGCTGAAGGACATCCAGATGTGGCTCGGTCACAGCGATATTTCCACAACGTCCAACATTTACACCCATCTGGACTTCGATTCAAAGATCAATTCCGCCAACGCCATCCTCGGCGTTTTGAACGGATAACGCAAAGAGGTCAGAGAAATGACCTCCGAATTCCGGAAAAAGTCCCGAAAAGCCTTACGGCGCAAGGGCTTTCCGGCTTTGGTATGACCTCCGTTTTCCAAAAATCCGAAAGAAACCGGGCTTCAAAGCGTGAGCCGGCGCACAGGATAACGGGAAGACAAAAGCCCCGAAAACATTGATTGCAACGAAACCGCAAAAGGTTGGTAGCGACAGTTTGCCGTCGCGAGCGCGCTTGCA
>CAMVBD010000254.1 GCA_947165615.1 uncultured Clostridia bacterium
TCCTTGTCGCACAGGAGACGATCCCCGCCAAGGGACATACCGAAGAAACCATCCCTGGTAAGGCTGCGACCTGCACCGAAACCGGTCTGACCGAGGGCAAAAAGTGCTCCGTCTGCGGCGAGATCCTTGTCGCGCAGCAGCCCATTGAAAAACTCGGCCACACGCCCAGAGAGGCCGTGAAGGAAAACAACGCCGAACCTACCTGCACCGAGGACGGCGGTTACGACATGGTCGTCTACTGCGAGCGCTGCGACGCGGAACTTTCGAGAGAACACACGACCGTTGAAAAACTCGGCCACGACCTCATCCATCATGACGGCAAGTCTGCGACCTGCACGGAAATCGGCTGGGACGCTTACGATACCTGCTCGCGCTGCGACTATACGACCTACGTTGAAATCCCCGCTCTCGGCCACGACTTCGGCGAGTGGACGCTGACGGCTGAGCCCACCTGCACCGACAAGGGAGAGGAGACCCGCGAGTGCGCCCGCTGCCACGAGACCGAGACCCGCGAAGTCGAAGCCCTCGGCCACGACTGGAGCGCATGGGAGACCGTGACCGCCGCCTCTGTCGGTCAGGACGGCCTTGACCGCCGGATCTGCTTTAGCTGCGGCGAGGTCGAGACCCGCACGACGCACGTGGAACCCGGCAAGGACAGAACCGTCCAGTTCGTCGTCTACGAAGGCATGCACTATCTTGTCCACATGGACGGCTACGACTACGCGATCTACTCCAAGACCGCCAAGGCCATCGAGTGGTATCCGACGGCGCCCCTGACCTTTGAGGTCGTCACCGACCACGACTGGACGTACGACGGCTTTGTGGTTATGGTCAATCAGCAGGAACTCGCGCCCAACGCCGACGGCAGTTACACCTTGCCCGCCGGTACGGACTACAAGATGATTTCCATTGCGCCGGTCATGGACCTGCCCGCCATCGACGACGTCAACCCCACGCCCTCCGGCAGCGGCACCTGTCCGTACTGTGGAAAAGTCCATCCCGCGCACCTTTGGGGCCGGATCGTGGCGCTCATCCATCAGATCCTCTACTTCTTCGCCCACCTGTTCGGCAAGAGATAAGCCCTGAAATACCCGCATGACCCAACCGACCGGGACGTTCCAGACGTCCCGGTTTTTTAATTGTGAAGAAAATATTGCGCGGAACGCGGAATTATTCACAAAAACAGGTAATTTTTCACAAAGGGACCCGAATAATTTCGTAAACAAAAACGGGATGTTTTGTTTGCAGGAACAAAAACAGTATGCTATAATTATTATGTATCGTTATATACAAATCTGAAGCACAAGGAGCGTGTTTTTTGGATGAAACAGACAAATACCCATTCGCATCGTCCCTCCGCCGCAAAGCGGACGCTGGGCGTCGTGCTGTCTTTGCTGCTGGTCCTCGGCCTGTTCGGCATGGACGCCGCCGTTCTGCCCGCCGTGAACGCGGACGTCGATTACCTGTCGGGAACGTATTGCAGCGATCTGACGTTCATCGTGCCCGAGGTCATTTACCTCGCGCCGGACGCCACTTCGTGGAAATATGATACGTCGACTCCCTTTCAGTTTTATGTAAACAACAACAAAGACGGAAGTCCCAAAGCGAATGCCGCAGAGACCACCGGTTATATTTACTACAAACTGAACGGCGCCACCGATTTTGAGATAAGCGCTGTCAGCGTGTCGGACCCCACAAGTTCGACGGGCCTTGGCGGATCGGTCACGGTTTCCTCCCCTTTGGCGCCGGACGCCAACGGCGTTATTACGCGCACGATTGAGGGCACGTCCCCCCAGCTTGCCGCGAATACCAGCGGCTACTACATCCGCTGGTGCTTACAGTACAAAGACGCCGGTGCCAACAACGCCGTTCGCAGAGCCTATGCCTGGACCTACGTCTACAAGCCCTACGTCGTGCCGATCGCCGCGGCGTCCTTTGCCGGCACCGGCGGAACAACAAAAAACTGGGCGGGCTCTCTCACGTGGCTTTCCGGCTTCCATTCGATCACGGTGGACGGCATGCCGAATTATACGGATCACAGTTTTGATACTTATGAAGCCAATAATTATCTGAGAACGGACCGATTCGCGGCGTTCATCAGTTCTTCCAATACGGCTTATATTTCAGGGACCCCGATTACGGTAAACAGCGGGGCAATGGGAAAAGATCCCGATTCCTGGGCCGAACATGACGCCTCAAGAGCCGGAGATCGACGTTACGTGTCGTTCTATCAGACGGGCGATACAAACGGCAACGTCATGAAAGGATCCAACACAAATCCCGCGGATTACAACCACTCAAGCGCAGGTTCGGATACTTATAATGTCAAATCCACAACGACCGGAAAGTATTCGGAAAACCGTGAAAACATAGTAACCAAAGTTACCGCAAAGTCCACCGGCAACATCATCATCGATACCAGCCGGTATCAGAATCTGAACCAGATCCCCAACCTTGCGGTCGGCCTGATGGTCACCAGCGATGAATCGAGTGAGGGGAACACCGGCCATTGGTGGGTCGCGGATATTTCCGTCGCGAATTGGGATCACAGATCGACTTGGTATAAATCCAGTGAGAGTCCGGATACGTACGTCCATGAAGGGGACTACATTTTTGCCGGGCAAGGAGACAACTACCATGATTCCGGATATGATGAAACAGAAGGGATCCGTTACGCGGGCGGTTGGAACCGGACGCTTCTGGACACTTCAACGTCCGGCCGGTGGTATTACGTCAAAGGCGTTTACGGAAACTATGATACTCCGACGATTGGTAATACGAAGTATTACCCCAACGCCCTCGGCTATATCGGTCTGTACGCAACCTACTACAACAAAGCGAACCTTCGCACCGCAGTCCAAAACGCGACCCGTATGATGCCGACGTTCGGTGTGACCGGGATCGGCAACGGAAAACTCACGACCGCAGACAGCAGACTGAACGACATAACCCCCTGGAAGAGTTTCGCGAACGCCTATATCGCCGCCGTCACGTCGCTGGTCAACGTGGACAAATCGTCCGCGATCGGGGATCCCGATACCCTTGCGGCAAATCTGAACAGTACGCTGAACGCGCTTCTTCAGTCCTACGTTCCGGGCCACGCGCTCGTCAAAACCGACGCAAAGGCCGCGACCTGCACCGAAACCGGCAACGAAGAGTATTACACCTGCTCCCGCTGCCATAAGATCTTTAAAGACGAAAACGGCACGCTGGAGACCACCGTTTCCGAGCGCACCATTTCCGCTCTGGGCCATTCCTTGACGCAGGTCGCCGCAAACAGCCCGACGTGTACCGAGGACGGCAACGTCGCCTACTACGTCTGCTCTCGCTGCTCCAAACTGTTCCTTGACGCCGCGGGCAACAACGAGACGACCGCCGCCGCCGTAAAGGTCACGCGGCTGGGCCATGATTATCAGACGGTCGTCACAGATCCCAAATGTACCGAGGGCGGCTACACGACCTACACGTGCTCGCGCTGCGGCGATTCCTACGTCGGCGATGAGGTTCCCCCAGCCGGCCATACGCCGGGTGAACCTCAGCGGGAGAATTATGTTGCCGGCACCTGTGTTTCGCCCGCCACGTGGAACGACGTGGTCTACTGCTCCGTCTGCAG
>CAMVBD010000255.1 GCA_947165615.1 uncultured Clostridia bacterium
TAAATGCGCTTGAAGGCCGCGATATCGGTCTCGCTGTTTTCGCCGAGGTCGTGGTTGCCGTCGATGACGAAGACCTCGATCCCCGTACGTTTTTCAAAATCGAGCAGCTTGTCCCGCACGGCGTAATGCTCGGCGGGAATGCTTCTGCCGTTGTCGGCAAGGTCACCGGAGATCAGCACGCAGTCGACGCCGTTTTCAGCGGCGTCCCCGAGGAACGAGTCGATCAGAAAACCGCTTTCGTTTTCCATGGCGGCGCGGCGGTTTGCGTAGCCGAACACGGGGTCGTCGGTCAGCCACGTGAGCGTTTCCTCCGGGAGGTTATAATGCAGGTCGCTTGCTGCGGCAAAACGCAGCGGTTTTGCGGTCTCGGCAAAAGCGCAGAGCGAAAAGCAGCCGAAAAGCAGCAATACAGTCAGCAGGCACGCGATCGTTTTCTTCACGCCGATCCCTCCTTATACGGTTATTATACAGGCGAAAGGACCAAAAATCAATCCGAAATGCAAAAAGAACGCCCGGTCGGACGTTCTTTTTTTGGCTTATTCGAGTTCGAAGGCGCCGGTATAGAGACGGTAATACGTCCCCTTTTGGGCGATCAGGTCGTCGTGAGAGCCGCGCTCAATGATATGTCCGTGATCGAGCACCATGATGGCGTCGGAATTGCGGACGGTCGAAAGCCGGTGCGCGATCACGAAGACCGTTCTGCCGTGCATGAGGGCGTCCATACCCTTCTGAACAAGAAGTTCGGTGCGGGTGTCGATGGAGGACGTCGCTTCGTCGAGGATCATGACGGGCGGGTCCGCGACCGCCGCGCGGGCGATGGAGATGAGCTGCCGCTGGCCCTGCGAGAGGTTGGCGCCGTTGGAGGTGAGCATCGTCTGATAGCCCTCCGGCAGACGGGTGATAAAGTCGTGGGCGTTGGCGAGCTTTGCAGCGGCGATGCACTCCTCGTCCGTCGCCTCCAGCCTGCCGTAGCGGATGTTGTCCATCACGGTGCCGGTAAACAGATTCGTGGACTGCAGAACGACGCCGAGCGAACGCCGCAGGTCGTCTTTTTTGATCTTGTTGATGTTGATGCCGTCGTAGCGGATCTTGCCGTCGGCGATGTCGTAAAAGCGGTTCAGAAGGTTCGTAATGGTCGTCTTTCCGGCGCCGGTCGCGCCGACGAAGGCGATCTTTTGACCGGGACGCGCGTAGAGCGAAATGTCGTAAAGGACCTGCTTTTCGGGCACGTAGGAAAAGTCCACGTGGTCCAGCACGATGTCGCCCTTTAAGGCGGTGTAGGTCACGGTGCCGTCGGCGGCGTGCGGATGCCGCCACGCCCAGTGGCCGGTATGCTCGGCGCACTCGACGATCTCGCCGTCTTCCTCCTTGCAGTTGACAAGGGTCACGTAGCCGTTGTCGGCCTCGGGTTCCTGATCGAGCAGCGCGAAGATCCTCGACGCGCCCGCCATTGCCATGGCGATGGCGTTGATCTGCTGGCTGGCCTGGTTTACCTGTCCCGTAAACTGCTTGCACATACCGAGGTAGGACGCGACGACGGCGACGGTCAGCGGCGCGAGCAGATTGCCGGTGAATACGTTTTCGAGCGAGATATTCGGCACGTTTGCGCCAAAGGTGATCAGCACGCCGCCCATGAAGGCGGTGAGCACGTACAGGATATTGCCGATGTTGTTCATGATCGGCCCGAAGATGTTGGAGAAGGTATTGGCGCTGCGGCTGTTTTCACGCAGTTCGTCGTTGATCGCGTCGAAATCGCGCTTGGCAGCCTCCTCATGTGTAAAGACCTTGATGACCTTCTGCCCGTTCATCATTTCCTCGATGAAGCCTTCCATTTTGCCGACGCTCTTCTGCTGCTTCATGAAGAATTTCGCGGAATTGCCGCCGACCTTTTTGGTGACGAAGAACATGCCGATGACGCCGAGCACCACGACCAGCATCAGAGAGATGCTGAAATACATCATGACGGCGACGAGCACCACAAGGGTCACGGCGGCGGAGATGATGGACGGGATGCCCTGGCTGATGAGCTGGCGCAGGGTGTCGATATCGTTCGTATAGATACTCATGATATCGCCGTGGGTATTCTGATCGAAGTATTTGACCGGCAGGTCTTCCATCTTATCGAAAAGGCGCGTACGCATTTTGTCGAGGAAGCCCTGCGTCATATAGGCGACAAGCTGCTCTCTGGCCGCTGTCGCGGCAAGCCCGAGGAAGAGGATGGACGCGAGCGTGAGCAGCGTTTTGGTGATCTCCGGCAAAAGCGTATTCCAGACCTCCGTACCCGGCGTTCCTGCCGCGGTCATTTCGAGGCCCTGCTCCATGAACGCGGTCATGTTCTTGACAAAGACGGCCGGTACCACTCCCGCGATCGCGGAGACGGCGATGCACACGGCGATCAGGATGAGCACGATGGGATAATCCTTGCGGAGCAGATTGAGAAGTTTTCCGATCAGTTTGAAATCAAGATCCTTGATCTTGGCACCGCGGGGGCCTCCCCTGCCGCGGGGCGCCTGCACGGGGCGTTCCTTTTTCTCATTGCTCATCAAAATCACCGCCTTTCGTCTGAGATTCATAGACCTCGGTATAGATCCGGTTGCTGCCGAGAAGAGAGTCGTGCGTACCGACCGCGTCGATTTTGCCGTCGTCCATGACGACGATCATATCCGCGTCCTGCACGGAGGAGATGCGCTGCGCGATGATGATCTTCGTGGTATTCGGGATCTCCTCGCGGAAGGTCTTGCGGATCATGGCGTCCGTGTGGGTATCGACGGCGGAGGTGGAGTCGTCGAGGATCAGGATCTTCGGCTGCTTTAAGAGGGCTCTTGCGATGCAAAGCCGCTGCTGCTGGCCGCCGGAGACGTTAGCGCCGCCCTGCTCGATGTAGGTGTCGTATTTGTCCGGGAAGGACTCGATGAATTCGGACGCCTGCGCAAGCGAACAGTAATAGGCGATCTCCTCATCCGTGGCGTCGGGCTTGCCCCAGCGCATATTGTCCTTGATGGTGCCGGAGAAGAGGACGTTTTTCTGCAGGACGACGGAGACCTCGTCCCGGAGCGTCTCAAGATCGTAGTCTCTGACGTCCACGCCGCCGACCTTTACGCTGCCGGAATCGACGTCATAAAGCCGGGAAATGAGCTGGATAAGGCTGGTTTTGCCGACGCCCGTGCCGCCGATGACGCCGACCGTTGCGCCTGCGGGGATGTGCAGGTCGATGTCGTCCAGAGAATTGCGCTCGGCGGTTTTGGCGTATTTGAAATTGACGTGATCGAAGTCCACGCTGCCGTCCGCGACCGTCATGACGGGGGATGCAGGAGCTTTGATGTCGCTTTCCTCGTCCAGCACCTCGGTGATACGCTTGGCGGAGGCGATGGACATTGTGACCATGACGAAGATCATCGTCGCCATCATCAGGGACATGAGGATCTGCATGGAATAGGTGATCATGCCGGAGATGGTGCCGATCTTAAGGTCGGCGCCGCCGGAGGAGATGACGATTTTTGCGCAGAAGTAACAAATGAGGACCATGGAGCCGTACATAGCGAGCTGCATGATGGGCGCGGCGCCCGCCATGATGCGCTCCGCCTTCAGGAAGTTCCGTTTGAGCATTTCGGA
>CAMVBD010000256.1 GCA_947165615.1 uncultured Clostridia bacterium
GGGTATATCTCCGTTTACGATTTCAAACGCGCCGTGGAGGACGGCGCCACCGTGCCGCTGTATTACGAAAACCGCGGCGATAAGATCCAGAACCTGAACAATCCCGAGATCACCGACCGGATTCTGGACGCCATCGAGCAGGCGGATCTGGACGTGGATCAGCAGGATAAGTTGGAAGCGGAATTTGCAAAGGAGATCCATCTGCTTACCGCCGAGCCGCGCCTTCGCTCCATTGCCCGCGATTTTGCCCGTCATTATTCCGATCTCTGGACCAGCGGCAAGGCGATGTTCGTTTGCCTCAACAAGGTGACCTGCGTGCGCATGTATAACTACGTGCAGGAATACTGGCAGCAGGAAATCGCCGCGCTGAAATCGCAGCTCAAAACCGCCACCCAGCAGGAGTCGCAGGAACTGGCGCGCAAAATCCAATGGATGGAACAAACCGAGATGTGCGTAGTGATCAGCCAGGAGCAGAATGAGATCCAGACCTTCAAAAAATGGGGGCTGGATATCTTGCCGCACCGCGCCAAAATGGAAAAACGGGAGCTGGATAAGGAATTCAAAGACCCCGAAAACCCCTTCCGCGTGGTGTTCGTCTGCGCCATGTGGCTCACGGGCTTCGACGTGAAGTGCCTTTCGTGCCTGTATCTGGATAAGCCCTTAAAAGCGCATACGCTGATGCAGACCATCGCCCGCGCAAACCGTGTGAGCGCCGGGAAAAGCAACGGCCTGATCGTGGATTATATCGGCATCGTAAAGGCGCTGCGCAAAGCGCTTGCCGATTATACCGCCAACGTGGAAGGCGGCGATACCCCCGATCCCACCGTGGATAAGGACGAGCTGATCGCGCGGATCGCGGAAGATATTGAAAAAGCCAAGGCGTTTTTATTTGTGCACGGGTTCGATCTGCAAATGCTGGTGGATGCCTCGGGCTTTACGAAAATGAAGCTGCTCGCCGGCGGCGCGAACGCCGTGTGCGGCTCGTTGGAAGATAAGAAAACCTTCACCACCGTCGCCGCCGAAGTGGAACGGCTGAAAAAGTATCTTGATCGGGACGATCTCGATTCGTCCGTAAGAAAAGAATGCGACGCCGTTCTTGCGATCTACGCGGAGCTGCAGAAAAAGCGTAAGCACGTGGATACCACCGATCTGATGGTGGAGATCAACACCATCATCAGTGATTACGTGAAGTTGGATGAAGCCCAAACGCCCGGCGGCGTTTCTCCTCGGTTTGATATCAGTAAAATCGATTTCGATTTGCTGCGCCGTGAATTTGCCAAAGCGAAAAATAAGAATCTGATCCTGAAGGATCTGGACGCCCTCATCCGGCAGCGGATCGCGGAACTGATGACGCTGAATCCGGACCGCGTGAATTATTATGAACGCTATCAGGCGATCATTGACGATTATAACGGCGAGAAAGACCGCGCCTCCATAGAAAAAACGTTTATGGAGCTGATGGCGCTTGCGCAGGCGCTCTCGCAGGAAGAGCAGCGCTATGTCCGCGAGGGCTTTGAGAGTGATGAAGAGCTTACATTATTTGATATGCTGTTCAGGGAGGATCTTTCCAAGGCGGATATCAAAAAGCTGAAAGCCGTTGCAGTCGATCTTTTGCATAAGCTGAAGGCGAAGATCCGCGAACTCGACCACTGGACGGATAAGCAGGAGACCCGCGAGATCGTGAGCAACCTGATTCGGGATACCCTCTGGACCGAGCTGCCTGAAAGCTTCGACGACGCGGCCGTTTCCCAGTGCCGGCAGACGGTTTACGAATTTGTGTTTATGCGCTATAAACAGGTGGCGGCGTAAATATGCTATTATCCCAAAACTCAAGTTTTTGAAATGAAATACTGAAATCAATAGGTGGGAACGTATGAATGTTTTAGTCTTAGGGAATGGTTTTGATTTATGGCACAAGCTTCCTACAACATACCTGTGTTTTTTGGCCTCAACAGAATACTTGGTGAACAAAAAAATAATAAAAAAAACAGATATTATTACTATTGGTACTGTCTTTAATGCTGTGAAAGACAACTGTAGTGCCATAAAAAACAGTTGTGAAGCTTATTCGTCTGTATATAATTCGTTTTCACTAGATTCTAATAAGATTATGGATCTTACATCTCAATGTGAGAATAATCCTTGGTGGCATTATTTTTGTAAATCCCTAAAAAAAGAATTAGGATGGATTGATTTTGAGCAAGAGATTGCGCTTGTTATTGATAGGATGAATATTTTCCTTGATCTATATTGTAATCCAGATCGTGAAATTGATTTTAACCAATCAAAAGCAGATATTGCAACTGTATTCTCAGATTTCTTTGAACCAACAACTCACATCAAAAGCTCTTCAGGGTATATAGGAAAGTATAATTTTTATTATCGATATAAAGATGAATATATTCAAAAGCAAGGGAATGCAAATAAAGCGAGTGTAAACAGAGGGAAAATTGCAGATACGCTTTTTGATGAGTTAAAAGAGTTCTCTCGTATTCTTGATTTATACTTTCAGCTATTTGTTGATGATACTTTTGAAGCGTTATTGAAGAAAGATTTGCTTTATAAAAAAAATGTTTATTCGCAATTTGGCACTGTAATCACATTTAACTATACTCATTCTTGTGAAAAGATATATGGGAATAAGGAAGTTGCGCATATTCATGGCTCAATCGGAAGCAGTCTTGTGCTGGGAATTAATTCGAATCAAGATGATGTAGCAGACGGTGATTTGACATATATCGGATTCAAAAAATACTACCAGCGAGTTTTATTTGAAACCGATTTGAGTTATCTTAGCATTCTACAAAAAATGAGAAAACAATATAATCAGAACCAAAAAGTATCTGTTTCAATCGTGGGACACTCATTGAATGATACCGATAAAGATAGTCTCAAGGAATTGTTTGATGTTTCGAATGAAATCAGAGTGTATTACCATGATTCATCTAAGATTGCCGATTTTACTAAGAATCTAATTCACCATTTTGGTAAAATAAAATTTGACGAACTAAGATATAATAGAAATCTTAAGTTTTTACCGCTTGAAAGCATATCATTTCCACAATCTGAAGTGAAAGTATTCCAAAGACCTTTCTGAGTTTTCAAGTAAATGCAAACCAAAGAAGAAACCTTTGAACGGCTGTCAAAATCGAAGTTCCGGTCGTCGTTTTATTTGACGGTGGCTGACAGGGCGTATGTCGAAGAAAAGGGCATGGATACGATCCGGCGGCACGCAGAGGATTTTGTGCGGCAGAAGCTCGCTCCGGCTTATCCCGTCAACGACGGCAAACAGACGCCCATGCACGGCCACCCCGTGTTCAAGGCGATGCACGCCACCGCCTCCTGCTGCCGCGGCTGCCTCAACAAATGGTACCACGTCCCCATCGGCGTCCCGCTCTCCGAGGATCTCCAGACCCGGATCGTCAATTTCCTGATGGCCTGGATCGAGCGGCAGATGGCAGATGGAAACAAGGAGAAATCAGTATGAATACCTATCTTTTCTTTTTTCATGAGACCGAGCTCAACGGCTTCCTCAGCAACTGGTACCCGGCGGCGTTCACGGTCGACGGCGAGACCTACCGCGATACGGAGCAGCTTTTCATGG
>CAMVBD010000257.1 GCA_947165615.1 uncultured Clostridia bacterium
CCGATGACGGAAAGAGACGCTTCACGCGGGGTGGAGCCGAGGGTCTCGACCCGGCCCGCACGCTCGTAAAACTGCGCAAGACGGGAGCCGAGGTAGGCGGGATAGCCCTCTTCACCGGGCATTTCCTCCAGGCGTCCGCTCATTTCACGCAGGGCCTCGGCCCAGCGGGAGGTGGAGTCCGCCATCAGCGCGACGGAGTAGCCCATGTCGCGGAAATACTCGGCGATGGTGATGCCGGTGTAAATGGACGCCTCACGCGCAGCCACGGGCATGTCGGAGGTGTTGGCGATCAGGACCGTGCGCTCCATCAAAGACTTGCCGGTGTGGGGGTCGATGAGTTCCGGGAATTCGTTGAGCACGTCGGTCATCTCGTTGCCGCGCTCGCCGCAGCCGATGTACACGACGATGTCCGCCTCCGCCCATTTGGCAAGCTGGTGCTGGGTGACGGTCTTGCCGCTGCCGAAGGGGCCGGGGATGGCGGCCACGCCCCCCTTTGCGATCGGGAACAGGGCGTCGACGACGCGCTGTCCGGTGACAAGCGGCATATCGGGCGAAAGCTTGCGGCGGATGGGTCTGCCGCGGCGCACCGGCCACTTCTGCATCAGAGTCAGCGGGACTTCGTCTCCCCTGTCGGTTTTGACGTGCCCGATGACGTCGGTCACGGTGTAGTCGCCGGCGGTCAGATCCGTCAGCACGCCCGAGACGCCGAAGGGCACCATAATGGCGTGGCGCACGACGTCGGTCTCCTGCACGTGTCCGAGGATGTCGCCGGGCTCGACCTTGTCGCCGGCCTTAAGACACGGGACAAAGCCCCATTTCAGGTCCCGGTCCAGAGACGGGACCTCGATGCCGCGGGTCAGGTTGTTGCCCGCGACCGCGCGGATCTTTTCGAGCGGGCGCTGGATGCCGTCGTAAATGCCCTTGATAAGGCCGGGGCCGAGTTCCACGCTCAGCGGCATGCCGGTGGATTCGACCTTTTCGCCGGTGCCGAGGCCCGCGGTCTCCTCATAGACCTGAATGCTGGCGCGGTCGCCGTGCATTTCGATGATCTCACCGATCAGGCGCTTGTCGGATACCCGCACCACGTCGAACATATTGGCGTCGCGCATGCCCTCGGCGATGACCAGGGGCCCCGCGACCTTGATGATTCTGCCTGTACTCATAGTAGACCTCACAAATCTGGATTTGGGGTGGAAAGGGAAGAGAAAGATAAAAGATGAAAGATAAAATATAGGTTGCGGGTCGCCGGAGGCGACCTCTGCCGCAGGCAGAAGCAACGACCGAGCCGGGAGGCGAGACCCTGCGGTCGGCATTATAATGCGGCGAAGCCGCGACCGAATTTAATCTTTATTCTTTTATATTTTTTCTTTTGCAAAATGCGGCACAGCCGCCCCCGAATTTAATCTTTTTTCTTTTATATTTTATCTTTGTCTTTGCGCCTGCGCATCGCACAACTACTCCGGCAGGATATCGCTGCCGACGGCCTTGGCGACCGACTGGCTTACGCGCCGGAGGCCGAGTCCCGTATTGCCCGAAACGCCGGGTATGGGGACGATGGCGGGCGTGACGGCGGCGTCGAACGCCGCGATCTCATTCGGGATGGCGGCGCAAAGCGCTTCCGTCACCAACAGCACGCCGTATTCCTCAGCGTGCTCGCGCAGAAAGCGAGCGCCGTCCTTTGGTTCGTCAATGACGATGACGTCCGCGCCGACGCCGGCGAAGCCGTAAATGCTGTCCTTGTCGCCCATGACGCCGATCTTATACATAACCGAAGCGCATCCTTTCGCGGATCTTGTCCTCCGGCAGGCCGTTTTTCTTGCCGGATGAGAGGATCCTGAGATTTCGCGCCTCCGTGAGGGAGGCAAAGTAGTAGCGCAGCACGGGGCTGACGCCGAAGGCGGAGGCTTTTCCGTCCGCAAGGGCGCCCGCCGCAAAGGCGTCCGCCGCGCTTTCAAACGCCGATTCCCGGTCGGGAAGGAAGTCTGCGAGCGACGAAAACGGCGTATGCTTCAAAAAGTCCAAAAACGCGCTTTGTCCCGCTTCTGCCGCCGTCATGGCTGCCTCCTTGTCGAGGGCCGGGGTCTCGGCGACGGCGCGGTTCATAAAGCTTTTTTCTTTATGCGCGCCGATGCAGCGCCACAGGACCCGGATATCGGTCGCGGCGACGTCCGTCTCAAGATAGCGGATGACGGTCCCGTCCCCGTAGGCGCGGGCAAGCTTCATCCCCCACTCGAGGGCGGCGCGGTCCACGACGGCGTCGGCAAGCTGCGCGAAGCCCGTTTTGGTCAGGATCCGCCACCCGGAGCGGTCCGCGTGGCGCAAGGGCTCCGGAAGCTTGTCGTTTTCACGCGACAGAACGCGCGCCCGGATCTCCTCCGGGTCGTAAAGCGACGGCACTTTTGTCAGGCCCGTCGGGTCTTTTTCGGCGATATGCGCCTTTAAGAAAACCTTGAGGTTGTGGAAATCGTTGCGGATCAGAATGGCGTCGAAGGCGTGCTCATCCGGCAGGACGTTTTTGACAAAGTCCCAGACCGCGAGTTCCCGGTCCCGAAAGCACGTGGGAGACGACAGGTCGAAGCCGCGTTCGGACAGGCGGCGGTGGAGTTCCCGCTCGTCTTTGACGGTCAAAAGACCGTTTAATTCCTCCCGCGTAAAGAGCTCGCCCTCTTTGGCGCGGATGCTTCCGACCGCAAAGGCGTATGCAGTGTCCTTCATACCGGCGCCCCCCTTCAGCCGAAGAGCAGTTCGTTTGCCTTCAGGCGCAGTTCCTCCCGGTGTTCGGCAAACAGCGCGTCAAACGTGCAGTTCATTTCGATGTCGCCGTAGCGCAGGATAAAGCCGTCCTCAATGTCCGCGGGGACGGGGCTGACGCGCACCCGCTCCCCTACCTCGTCGATAAACGACGGGGGCATACGCAGAAGGTCCGCTTTGGACAGGCGCATTTCACCGGTGCCCTCTTGTTTGTTGGCGTTGGCAATGGCGGCAAGCGTGTGGAAATAGTTTTCGACCGAAAGATCCTTAAGGCTCCGCTTGGCGTCCGAAAGGACGGCGTCGATGCAGGCGACCTTTGCCTCCAGCGCGGCGCTTCTGGCGTTTGAGCGCACTTCACTTCTCGCGCGCTCCAGAATGGCGGCGGCCTTTTTGTTGGCCTCAAATTCCGCCGCCCGGATGCGGCGGTTGCCGTCCGCCTGCACCGCGGCGATCTGCGACGCGGCCTTTTGCTCCGCCTGAGCGATAAGCTGGGCGCACTGCTCGTCGTTTTCGGCCGTCAGGCTTTGCACGATTTTTTCGAGTCCGGTCATGGACCTGTCCTCCTTATCTGCCGAATACGCCGTTAAGGCCGGTCAGGGCAAGGACGGAGATCAGCAGGGCCAGAATGGCGTAGGTTTCGACCAGCGCCGCGAAGGTGATGGCCTTGCCGGACTCGTTGGGCTTTTTGGCGACGATGCCGACGCCCGCCGCCGCGGCCTTGGCCTGATGGATGGCGGAGAAGTAACCGACGACCGCCATCGGCAGGTCGGCGGCAAGATACGCGAGACCCTGCTGCCAGGTGTAATTGAGGGGGCCGCCACCGCCCATGACGCCCGAGAACGAGAGGGTCAG
>CAMVBD010000258.1 GCA_947165615.1 uncultured Clostridia bacterium
CGTCTTCGGCGTCCAGTCCCTCGGCGAAAAGACCTGTCTGTGCGTCCTGCAGTTCCGGGACGGCACCTTCGTCAATACGCAGACCTTCGTTTTCGACCGCATCGAAAACCCGGAGGAGGAATATCCGGAACTGCTTGCGAATTTTTATGCCGGCACGGACGACTATCCAGACCGGATCTGCGTCGACCGCGAATTGCAGCAAAAGGACTTCTTAGAGGCGTATTTTACCCGGCTGCGGGGCAAAAAGGTCGCCCTGCACGTCCCCAAAACCGGCGAAGCGAAGACCCTTCTGGAGCACGCTGAAAAAAATGCCGGCGAAAAACTCGCCCGCGTGCTGTCCTTTGACGACAAACAGAACGCCGCCCTGCACGAACTGCGGGAGACCTTGGCGCTGAAGGACTTTCCGGCCTATATCGAGGCTTACGACATCTCGAACACCGCGGGACAGGAGAATGTGTGCGGCATGGTCGTCTTTCGCGACGGGCGCCCCCTCAAGCGCTGCTACAAGCGCTTTCGCATCAAGTCCTTCGAGGGACAGGACGACTACCGGTCGCTGGCCGAGGTGCTCGAGCGCCGCATCCTCGAATACAAGCGCCAGCCCGACGAAGCGCCCGAGGGCTTCGAAAAAAAGCCGGACCTCATTCTGCTTGACGGCGGGGTGGGGCAGGTCAACGCCGTAAAGCCCGTCTTTGAAAAATACGGCTTCGACGTGCCGCTGTTCGGCATGGTCAAGGACGGCAAGCACCGCACGCGCGCCATCGCCGCCGGCGGCGGGGAGATCGCCATCAACGACAACCGCACCGTGTTTTCGCTGGTCGCCGCCATTCAGGAGGAGGTCCACCGCTGGGCGATCACCTACCACCACACCCTCAAAAAAAAGCATACGCTGGAAACGACGCTCACGTCGATCGAGGGCATCGGCGAAAAGCGGGCAAAAGAGCGCGTCGTCAGCATGGGCAAGGGCATCGGCGACAAGAAGAACGTCAAGCTGCTCGAGGCGCTTTCCAAGGCGGAAATCGACGAACTGCTCGGCGTTCCCGGCATGACCGTGCCCGCCGCGAACAGCGTATACAGATATTTCCATTCGGAGAAAAATACGTAAAATTCAGTCCAAATCCCGCAAGAAACAAAAATAAGTGTTGACAAAACCGCGTTTTTTAGGGATAATAAGATAGAGAAAAATCAGGGAGTTCCATATGCGGATCGTTTCGGGCTCAGCCAGAGGCAGAAAACTCATAACGCCTGTCGGCATGGACATCCGTCCGACCACCGACAAGGTCAAGGAAGCGCTGTTCAGCATCCTTCAGTTTGAACTGCGGGATCGGCGTGTTCTGGACCTCTTTGCCGGGACCGGCCAGTTGGGGCTGGAGGCGCTCAGCCGGGGCGCTGCTCACGTCACGTTTACGGACAGTTCTCCAAAGGCTGTGGAACTTGTCAAAAAAAACGCCGCCGTCACCGGCTTTGCGGACCGCTGTGCGGTCCTCAGGACCGACGCATTCGCGTTTTTGCAGCGGACGGATGAAGTTTTTGACATCGTTTTTCTGGACCCGCCCTATGAACAGGGACTTTATAAGCGCGCCATGGACCTGCTGCCCCGCGTCCTTGCGCCCGGCGCCGTCGTCGTCGCGGAGACCCGCCCTGAAGAGGATCTGCCCGACGCCGTCGGTCCTCTGCGGCTCTACCGGACGTATCGGTATTCCGCCATTTCGCTGTCAGTCTATCGGGAAACGGAAGGGGAGGATACAGACCGATGAGTTCGCTTGCCATCTGCCCGGGCAGTTTTGATCCCGTTACCATCGGGCACCTCAACATCATTTCGAGAGCGGCAAAGCTGTTTGACAAAGTCATTGTCCTCGTCATGATCAACCCGCGCAAAAACGGCGGCCTGTTTACGGCCGAAGAGCGGGTGGATTTCATCCGGCGCTGCACGGAAAACCTTCCGAACGTGGAGGTGGATTTTTCCGACGGGCTTTTAGCGGATTACGCCGTCAAAAAAGGCGCCGTCGCCATCGTAAAGGGGCTGCGCGTCCTGTCCGACTACGAGGACGAATTCAAGCAGGCGCTGACCAACAAAAAACTCGCCGAAAACGTGGAGACCATCTTCCTCGTTACGGACACCGAGTACATGTTCCTCAGTTCCAGCGTAGTCAAGGAAATCGGTTCTTTCGGCGGCGATATCAGCGATTTCGTCCCGCCTCAGATAAAAGACGATATTATGAAACGTATCAGAGAAAGGTGAAAGACATGAGCGTAGAAGATTTACTCAATCAGATCGAAGACCTGCTTGAAGAAGGCAAAGGCGGTCTTCTGGGCGGCGGCAAGGTCAAGGTCGACGCCGAGGCGATCCGTTCCATCATCAACGACATCCGCATCAATATGCCCGATGAGGTCATCCAGGCCAGAAAGATCGCCGCGGAGCGCAAGGTCATCCTGTCCAAGGCCTCCGACGCCGCGGAACTCAAGATCAAGCAGGCGGAGATCCAGGCGAGAAAACTCGTGGAAGAGCATGAGATCACCAAAAACGCCGAGGTCAACGCCCAGGAGATCATCAACGAAGCCAAGCGTCAGGCCGCCGAGCTTGTCGAAAAGGCCAAGGAAAACTCCAATGAGATCGTCTCCAACGCCCAGCAGTGGGCCGCCGATCTCAAAAACGGCGCCAGCACCTTTGTCGACACCATTATGAACGAAAGCGACGAGATCCTTGCCCAAAGCATCGAGGACTTCTCCCGCAATCTCAACAAGGTCCGCATCGCTTCCCAGCAACTCAAAAGCGCGACCACCAAAAAGAACGGCTGATCCCGGTCAAAACCTGCAGCGCCTCGCATACCATATTGTGCGAGGTGTTTTTCTGTTGCGTTCTCTCCGTGTCCTTCTGCCCCTCTGTCTGATTATAACCCTGCTGTTCGCGGGCTGCGGCCGCTTTTCGTGCCCGGCGTTTTCCGACGGCGACGTCGCACGCTGCCGCCGCTTTCTGACGGACTGCGGCTGGACGCTGTCGCCTGCGCCGCCGGAAATCAGCGAAACGGTGCTCTCCGCCGACCGGCCCGCCGTCTTTTCGCGGTACAATGACCTGCAAAAAAAGCAGGGGTACGATCTGACGCCGTACCTCGGCTTAAGACTTCTGAAAATCGTGTTTTCCGTGCTGGACTATCCCGGGCTCCCGTCGGACGTCCCGGTCCTTGCGACCGTTTTCGTCTATGCGGGAAAAATCGTCGGCGGCGACGTCGGCTGTCCCGCGCTTTCCGGCTTTCAGCACGGCTTTCTGGGGGAATCTGCCTATGACGAAAATGCGGCTGGATAAATTCCTGTCGTCCCAGTTGAATATGACCCGCTCGGACGCAAAGCGCGCGCTCCGCGCCGGGCGCGTGTGCTTAAACGGCGTCCCCGCCGCAAAAGGGGAGACGTCCCTCGACCCCGAACGCGACGCCGTGACCTTTGACGGGTCCGCAGTTTTATATCGGGCGCACCTGTACCTCATGCAGAACAAGCCCGCGGGCGTCGTGTCGTCCACCGATTCCCCCGGGGATCGGACCGTCGTCGACCTTGTGCCGGACGAACTCCGGCG
>CAMVBD010000259.1 GCA_947165615.1 uncultured Clostridia bacterium
CAAAGGACGGATTTCATTTCACCGGGAGCGAAGCGAGAGGTTTTCGGTATGCAAAAAAGCCGGGGGCGAACCACGGCTTTTGCTTGGAAATTGGATTTCGGTCCGTTATGCGGTCCTGCCGGTCAGGATGGTCTTGACGGTCGCAACGAGGCCGATGACGGCGAACACGGCGCCGAACACGATGATGATAAGGGAATGGCCGCCCGCGTTCTTTTCGACGATCTTGGTCGGATCGTCGGCGTTATAGAGGAATTCGACCTCATCGCCCTTGTGCATGGAGTCGCTGTAATAGGGATACTCCACGTTTTTATATTCCTTGCCGTCGATCTCATAGTCGACGCGCACGGTGTACTCGTAGGTGTCGAAGCCTTCGTCGTCGGTGCCGGTCCAGGTGCGCTCGATAGACGCGATGGTGGCCTTGCCGGTCAGTTCGTACTGCTTGCTTTCGCTGTTCTGTTTGACGCCGATGACGATGACGACGATACCGGCCGCGACGAAGACGAGAGAAAGGATGATGCTGATGATTTTTTTCATTGGGATACCTCCTGATTGTTTTGGAGCGCGCTGCGTTCCTTTTTTATTCACCAAACGCGAACGCGTTCAGGCTGCGGAATGAAGATAGGAAAGATAAGCCCCGTACCCCTCGGGGGATACGAAGGGGCTGTAAAAATGGTTGAAGGAAAAGGCGACAAAGCCCTCGACGTAAGGCGCGGCGGCGTCGAGCTGCCGGACAAAGCGGTCAAAGGGCGCCGGGACGTTGCCGGCGTCCGTCGACGTAAAACACTCGCAATTTGCCCAGAGCCGGACGTCGGAAGCACAGGAATCCACCGCGGCGCGGTACATCCGCCAGACCTTTTCGAGGTTCTTTTCGCTCGTCCACCCGGCGCCGACGGCGTCCTGCGGGCAGAAGATATCCCCGTCGCGGAAACGCGCTTTGGTAAAGAACGTCTGCCACATGGGAAGCGTGGCGAGGACCGAGGGAACGGCGTATTTTTCGCTGAAATAGGGGCTTAAGAGCACCGGCATACCGGGGTCGAGGCTCGTTGCGGTATCGAGGACCCCGTTGAGGCCGTCCGCGATCAGCGCAATGCTCAGCTTCATCTGCGGGATATTGTCGATCTCGGGCGGGAAGTACCAGCCGTAAAGCGTTTCGCCGAAGTCGGCGGCGTACCGGGCGTAAATTTCCCGCATCATGTCGGTCATGACGCCACAGACCTTTTTGTAGTCGGGCGACAGCCCCGCGAGATCCCACCAGCCGTCAAAGTCCGCAAGGCCCACAAAGACCTTGATTCCCGCTTTTTCGCAGGCGGCAAGGGCGGGAGAGAGGACGTCGGCAGCGGACGCGCCGGAAAAGACCGGCAGGTCGGACGCGTAGGAAACGGTCTCCGCCTCCCCGTTTTTGAAAGAGGCAAGGCTTTGGAGAATGAGCGTGTCCAGTCCCGCTTCCTTCATCCACGCCGTCTCCGCGTCCCAGCGGGCCGCGTCCCAGTCGGCGCAGTACCACGCCTGCAGGAAGGACCCAGAAACGACGGGCTTTGTTTCGGGCGGCGCGGGCGCGTTTGTCAGATGCAGGACGGAAAACAGGAGCGACAGAAACGAACACAGGATCCGGCGAAGCATGAGAAAGACTCCTTTACAAAAGTTTTGGGGAGCGGAAACATGCGGGAATCAAACGCAAAACGCAGAATATTACTCGGCGAGCCGCGCGGAAAAGTCCGCGAGGACGTCGGGGATTTGGATCTGCTGGGGGCAGACGGCGGCGCAGGCGCCGCAGCCGAGGCAGGCGGACGGGAGTTTGTCGGCGGGCAGCGCCATAAGCGCCATGGGGGCGATGAAGCCGCCGCCGGTCAGGGCGTGCTCGTTGTAAAGCGAAAGAAGATACGGGATGTCGAGTTCCATCGGGCAGTGCGTTGTGCAATATCGGCAGGCGGTACAGGGGACGGTGCCCTTTTTCATCATGCCCGCGGCCATGTCGAGGAGCGCCGTCATTTCGCCGTCGGACAGCGGCTCCTCGGTCTCATAGGTTTTGATATTTGCGACAAGCTGCTCCATGTTCGACATGCCGGAGAGCGTGACCCTGACCTCGGGCAGGGTCTGCAAAAAGCGGAACGCCCACGCGGGGACCGTCTCGTCCGGGCGCAGGGACTTTAGCAGCGCTTCGTTTTCGGGAGAGAGGGCGGCGAGCTTTCCGCCGCGCAGGGGCTCCATGACCCAGACGGGGATGCCGTATTCCTTCAGAAGGTCGACCTTGGCCTTGGCGTCCTGGAAGTTCCAGTCGAGGTAGTTTAACTGCAGCTGGCAGAATTCCATATGTTCGCCGTAGGCTTCGAGAAAGCGTTTGAGCGTCTCGTAATGTCCGTGGCAGGAGAAGCCGAGGTGCCGGATGCGCCCGTTTTGCTTTTGTTGGGACAGATAGTCGAAAATGCCGAATTTCGGGTCGAGGTAGGCGTCGATATTCATTTCGCAGACGTTGTGGAACAGATAAAAGTCAAACCAGTCCACGCGGCACTTTTTGAGCTGCTTTTCAAATATTTCTTGGACCTTCGGCATGTTGGACAGGTCGTAGCCCGGGAATTTGTCGGCAAGATAAAAGGACCCCCGGTCGTAGCCGGACAGGATCCTGCCGACGACGGTCTCCGAGTTTCCGGCGTGGTAGCCCCATGCCGTATCGAAGTAGTTGATCCCGTTTTGCAGGGCGTAGGCGACCATGTCGGCGGTCGCTTTTTCGTCCACGTCCGGGTCGCCGCCCGGTCCGCAGGGCAGGCGCATGCAGCCGAAGCCGAGCGCCGAAAGCTTTTTATTCTGAAAATCGCGATAGATCATAAAGAACCTCCATTCATTCCGGTTCTATTGTACACGAGATACGGCCGAATTGCAAGAGGCGCGTTTTTGTTTTTGAAAAAAACGGACAAAAAGGAGGGGGATGCCGACCAATTCTGAGTTCTTGACAGGCGCAAGCGGGCATGCTATAATGCTGTCATACGGTACCAAGCTATAATCATTCCATACGATACTTTGGAGGTGTCACATATGGCCATCAAAGGAAAAAACATCAAATGGCGGGACAGAAAGCGGCACATGGGGCTGCCCCTGAGTTTTACGCGGTACGCCATGTCCGACGACCGGCTGTTTCTGGAGACCGGCGCGTTCAACATCAAAGACGAGGAAGTCGTTTTATACCGCGTGCGGGACATCAGCCTCAAGCGCAGTTTTTGGCAGAGGCTTTGCGGCGTGGGGACGCTGGTCATCCAGTCCTCCGACAAGTCCATGCCGAAGCTGGAACTCAAAAACATCAAAAAACCGAGAGAAGTCAAAGAGATGCTCCACGAGAACGTGGAGGAGATGAAGATCCAGCGCCGCATCCGCATCGGCGAGTACTCCACGTCCATTCTTGACGGCGACGGCGACGAAGAGGACGAGGACGACGATCTCGAATAAAAGCGCCCGGTTTTGAGCGGGCGTTCAGGCAAACCATTCCCCGGCATAAAAACAGCGTTTCCCCTAAAATACAGGAAAAGGAGTTTTTTCGCATGGGTCTTTTTTCCAAATTCTTAAACGGC
>CAMVBD010000260.1 GCA_947165615.1 uncultured Clostridia bacterium
CTATAACGGTGCCCAGAGGTCCGGCGATCGGAAGGAAAGTCGTCCCCGGCATTACGAACGCGCCCCAGCCGACGCTGCAGCCGAATGCGAGCGCCCACGCGCCGAGCGACGAAACGTAAGGACGCGATTTATTGCCGGAAATTCCGGAATGATCGTTCATTCCATCCCCTCCATTTGTCTTCCCTTAAAAATGTTATTGTTTTTCACTTTCGTATCTGCGGATACCTTCGACTGATCTTTCGAAAATCTCCCTGACCTCGGCGACTTTCGCGTCGAGTTCGGAATCGCTCATCGTGCGGGGATTGCCCGGGCGGAAGGATTCGGTGATTTCGGAGGCAAGACCGGAAAGCTTTACCAGTCCCAGATTGCCGCACACGCCCTTGATGGCGTGAGAGCTTTCAAAAACGCGGACGGCGTCCCTTTGGGCGGCGGACTCGAAAAGATCGTTAAAGATCGCGTTGCCGGGAAGGCGGCAGATATGTTTATCGATCAGTTTGTCGATGCGGAGCACCCGCAGAGCGCTTTCGTAATCGCCGTCGATAGCGGCGTACAGTTCCTGCAAAGTCATATCTATTACCTCTTTGTGTTGATTTCTTTGATTATCAGCGATTCAAATTCTTCGGCTGGCACGGGGCGCGAGAAGTAATAGCCCTGAACGAGATCACAGCCGGCTTTACGCAATATTTCAAGCTGTCCCTCGCTTTCGACGCCCTCCGCGACGACCGGAACTTTGAGGTATGAGGCTATATCGAGTATAAGCGAGACGAGCTTGCGGTCGGTCTCGTTGTTTTCGATATTGCGGACGAATTTCATATCCATCTTCAAAACGTCTATAGGCATCGAGGAAAGCATATTCAGCGACGAATAACCCGAGCCGAAATCGTCCATTTCGATCTGGAAGCCGAGACTGCGAAGCTTTCCGATAACCTCAAGCAGACGGTTTGCGTCGTCGGTATAAGCCGATTCCGTGACCTCAAGCTTCAGATCGCCGTATTCGAGCCCGTTATCACGGACGAGGCGGGCGAGACGGTCGACCAGCGTGGAGTCGAACACGTCGGAACGCGAAAGGTTGACCGACACCGGCAGGGAGAAATTATATTTTTTCTTCCATTCCGAGATCTGTCTCACCGCTTCGCTCCAGACGAATTTATCGACGACGTGAATAAGCCCGTTCCCTTCAAGCAGCGGGATGAATTCGCCGGGCGAGATCATACCGAGTTCCGGATGCTTCCAGCGGATGAGCGCCTCGGCGCTGCTCAATCTGGGAGGATCGCAAAGGATGTTGTATTTTGGTTGATAGTAAACGGTGAGCTGTCGTTCCGCGACGGCGGCGTTCAGATCGTTCAACAAACGCTGATGCAGCAGCTCGCGCGCACGCATTTTTTCGTCGTAGACGACCAGAGGAAGCTGATAATCGCCCCTCGCACGGGAGCAGGCGGTACGCGCCTGATCGAACAGGGCGACCGGATCCACGCCTTCCTCATAAGGCTTTACGCCCATCCGCAGGTGGACGTTCACGTTTTCGGATATGGCGTCGACGCTCTTCTGAAACTGATCCAGCAGACCGGCGTAATCGTCACAGGGCAGACAGAATATGTAGAATCTGTCGGCCTCCAGTCGGGCGGCGATGCCTTCCGATCCGGCAAGGAACGAACGGACCGCGTCGGCAATGGTCGTAAGGACTTTATTGCCGAATTCCCTGCCGTTGAGGGCGTTCACGAGGTGGAACTGTTCAACGTTGACGGTGACTGCGTCGAAATGCAATTCGGGGTGATAAGCGAACAGGCGCTGCGCGTATTCATAGAAAAAGCTGCGGCTGTAAAGACCGGTCAGCCGGTCGTGCTCGGCCGCGGAGATCAGCTGCCTGCCGTCACACAGCTCGATGATCCTTCCGACGCGGGCAAGGATCACCTCGTGCATATCGAACGGCTTTGCGATGAAGTCCGCCGCGCCCATACGCAGCGCCTGCAGTTCCGCCGAGCGTTCGGCGGTGAGCACGATTATGGGGATGTTTTTCATGCTCTCGTCCGCGCTCATGCGCCGCATTACCTCAAATCCGTCCATAACGGGCATCATGAGGTCGAGCATCAGCAAAGAGATCTCGCAGTCGTATTCGCGTATGCGTTCGAGCGCCTCGGCGCCGTCGCAGGCGTAGATCATTTCATAATTATCCTCGAGTATGACCCCGAGCACGTCGCGGTTGATCTCCTGATCGTCGACGACCAGGATACGGTGCGTTTTGTTTATATCGTTTGAGTTTATCATGATGCAGTACCTCAGCGGCCGCGGTTTTTGATATAATATTTCAACGTTTCGTAAAGTTTTTCGGAATCGGCGGGTTTGGAAAGATGCGCGTTCATACCGCTTTTAAGCGATTCGTTCACGTCGCTTTCAAATGCGTTCGCGGTGAGCGCGATTATCGGTATATCGCCTGCGTCGGGCCTCTGTGAACGCCTGATCTCCTTTGCCGCGGTGATGCCGTCCATGACCGGCATACGCAGATCCATAAGCACCACGTCGTAATAACCGGGCTCGGAAGCGTTGAACATATCGACGGCTATCTTTCCGTTCTCGGCGTGCTCACATACCGCGCCTTCAAGATCGAGCAGGTCGATGACTATTTCGGCGTTTTCGGGAATATCCTCTGCGAGGAGTATTCTCTTCCCTTCAAGCGAAACCGGTTCGTCCCCTTCGGGAGAAGGCTCCGGAGCCGGAGCCGGTTCGAGCGGGATGACCACGGTGAAGGTACTGCCGGCGTTCTTTTTGCTTTCGACGGAGATACTGCCGCCCATATGCTCGGCAATGCTCTTCGCAACCGGCAGACCGAGTCCGCTTCCGCCGTATTTGCTGGTGGTGCTAAGGTCCTCCTTTGCGAACGCGTCGAACGCGCGCGGCAGAAAGTCGGGATCTATCCCTACGCCGGTATCCCTTACGGTGAAGACGACCTCATTCCCGCCGTCCGGCGCTTCGGCGCGGCTTGCGGAGAAGAATACCGTGCCCGGCGCGGTCGTGAATTTCACGGCGTTTTCAAGCAGGTTGAGAAGGATCTGACGGACGCGCATATCGTCTCCGATAAAGCCGCCCGAAAGCCCTTCGCCCACCTCGCAGCGGTATTCGAGACCCTTTTCAAGGCATTTTGCGCGGATGATCGCGTCGATGCGGGCGATGGAATCCTCAAGCACGAACCGATCGTTCTTGAGCATGAATTCGCCGGTCTCGATGCTGTTGAGGTCGAGTATGTTATTGACGAGCCCGAGCATACTTTCTGCACTGCGGTCGGTCTTTTCGATCCTTTCGCGGGTCTCAACCCGATGATGACGTTGAGCGGCGTGCGCATCTCGTGGCTCACGCCGGCAAGGAATTCGGTCTTGGCGCGAGCGCCCTCCTCCGCCGCCATGAGTTTGGCTTTAAGGTGTTCGCTTTCGATGACGCGCGCCGTGATCCTGTCGAGCAGGAAGTAGACGACCGTGACGAACACGCTGCCGCCGAAAAGGATGCCGGAGACGATCAGATCCGGGTCGCCGAATATACCCACGGCGAGATAGCCC
>CAMVBD010000261.1 GCA_947165615.1 uncultured Clostridia bacterium
TCTTTTTGAGCCGGCGGAAGGTTTGCCGGACCTGACGAAGATCACGCAGCCCCTGCCCTCCCGCAAACAGGATTACACCTGCTTTGCCGAAACGACGGACGCCCTGTGGCTTGGCGCGCCGAACGGCCTGACGCGGTACGCGAAAAAAGCCGACCGGGAAGCCGACCGGGTCATGTTCTTTTCCGCCGAGCGGGAACTGCACGACAACGAGGTCCTGCGCCTTTTGACGGATGAGACCGAAGACGACGCCGTGTGGGTGCGCACAAAGACCGGCGTCTGCCGCATTGCGACCGACCGGATCTCCGCGGAGGAGAAGGCGGACCTGCTGACGAAAGAGACGCTGACCTACGTCTCGCGCCGCGGCATGGTCAGTCAACGGGAACTGACCGAAGCGAGGAACCCCGCCTCCGCCGTCAACTACGGGCATTCCGACAATTCCGGCACCTTTACGGCGGCCTTTACGGTCGGCGAGCTGTGCAAATACGCCTACTACCGGGATCATTTGGGGCGCGGGCACGAGAAGACCGAAGAAGCGCGCAAAAGCGCCGTCAGGAGCCTTGAAGCCTGTCTCCTCCTGTGTTATATCCCCTGCCGGGGCGACGGGTTTGTGGCGCGGACCTATCTTGCGCCGCATGAGCCGATCCCGGAGGACGGCCTGTTTTACCGCATTGAAAACGGAAAGGCGGTCTGTGTGGATCTGCCGTTTGCGAGAGAACGCGGGATCGCGGGCAAGGTCATTGACGCCGCGGCGCCCATTCCGGAGCGGCTGACAAAACTCTTTACCGACGAAGGGCACACGCTGGACGGCCTTGTTTATAAGGGGGATACGAGTTCCGACGAGATCACGCACCACTACCTGCTGTTTTATTTCGCGCACAGGATCCTCGGCGAAGAAGAACCGGAACTTGACGCGCTGATCAAGGACCGCGCGACGGCGATCCTCGACCATATCCTGCTCCACGGCAATACCATGTGCGAGTGCGACGGCAAGCCCACGACCTGGGCCAGATGGGACAAGCCCTATTTTGCGACAAAGATCGGCTGGTCGGACGCGTGTCTGAACGCCGCGGAACTCTTGATGTATCACAAAGTCGCGATGTACGTGACCGGGGACGACGCCCGTTACGCCGACTCCTACTGGCGGCTTGCGATCGACGAGGGCTACGCCGCCCTGACCGCAAAGCACGAATCCCGCTTTTTCCTGTCTTCCCTTTCGGGCGGAAACGAAGAAGTGGAGGAACTGATGTACGGCGACAACGCGCTTGCGACCTGCGCCTACTGGATGCTGATCACGCTGGAAACGGACGAAAACCTCCGTTCGATCTACAAAAACGGCTACCGGGGCTGGAACGTCACCTTCCGCCGCGAGCACAATCCCTTTTATGATATTCCCTATATGCTGTGCTTCCCGGAGGAAACGCTGGACACCGACCTTCTGACCGACTGGTTCCGCCGCGTAGATGTGACGCGTCTGGCGTCCTCTGTGTCTGTAAGCGAACGCAAGGACGTGCCGAAGCGTTTTCGCATGAGCGGAATGGCGGAGACAAGTTGTCTTTTGATGCCCGACGAGCGTGCCGTCTCCAAATACGACCGCAATCCGTTTGAATACACAAACACCCACGACGGCAGAGGCACCCACGTTCTGGAAAGCTGCTACGTCTACACCTGCGCCTACTGGCTTGGAAAATATTACGGGTTTATCCGTGACGGGGAGGAAGAAGCATGAAAGGCATCCGTTTGATTGATATCGACCGCATTACCGAACCGATCCCCAGCTCGAGCACGGCAAAATATGCCTTTGCGGCAGCCGTGTTCCCCCGTTTTATCCAGTTTCTGCGCGAGAACGGCAAAACGGGGCTGATGCTCCCGAACTGCGAGCTCGATCCGGGTGAGGATCTGCCGGAGCTGTGCATTCTGGAGGATATCGACGACTCGAAGGTACTGTGCTGCCGCGCTTGTCTGCCGATCGTCAATAACGCGGACGAGATCCGCGATGTTTTTCGCGCTGCACGTAAGAACGCGGAAACAGCAGAATATCCCATTCCGCTGTTTTATGCCGAAACAGGGCTGAAGGCGGACGGTGGGACGGCCTATCTGAAGGGGCTGACCGTCGCGGATGCTTCCGTCGCCTTTTCCGATCCCGACGCGTATTTCGCGGAGATCGCGGACGGCATGATCGATCTGCCGCTCGTACGGCTTGACCCGCATAAAAAATATGACGCGCCGGCGCTGATGCTCGCCGCGCTTCCGCAGCCGGACTACGAAGAGACCTGTTTTTTGCCCGCCGAAAACATTTTGTTCGGACATTACGTCCCCTACACGGTCAGCGCGCCGAACGTGCGCCCGATCCTCCGCACAAAAATTCAGATGACGGAGGGCCGGACAGTGCTGGGCTTTATGGAGACCGAGGGAAAAGAGACGGCCTGCGACGTGGTCTGCGCCGGACAGGATTTTTCGTTCCGCGCGCTGTTTTCTCCGTATGAACTCAAAGTCTTTGCCGTGGACTTAAAAACCGGCAAAGTGACCGAAACGGATCTGACTGACCCGGACGTAACGCAGAATAAGATCTGAAAAGCATCAAAAACAGCACACAAAAAAGAGGTTCCGCAGAACCTCTTTTTTTGATGAAATAATCAGGATGAAACTTACAGTTTGATGCGGTCGAGGTTTTCCATGCAGGGTTTTTCCTCACCCGCCTCAATGGCCTTGATAAAGGCGTAGATCTGATCGTTGACGGGGGTCGGCACGCCGGCCTTTTTGCCCTGCTCGATGATATAGCCGTTGAAGATGTCGATCTCGGTCTTTTCACCGCGGTCAAGCGCCTGCAGCGTGGAGGGACGCACGTCCCCGAAGCGTTTGCCGACGATACCGGTCACGGCGGCGCAGATCTTTTTGAAGAATTTTGCCTCACTGAGGATCAGGAGGTTATAGTTGAGCACCTTGGCGTAGGGCGGGACGTGCATGCCGAGTTTTTTGGCGACAAAGGTGCCCTCTCTCGCGATCTCGAGGAAGATGGCCTTTGCCTTATCCGACTGCATCATGACGCCGACGGTCTGACCGGTCAGAGGCGCGATGGAGTTGATGCAGGAGTTGACGATCAGTTTGGAATACAAATATTCGTCAATGTTTTTGACGGCCTTGGTCGGCAGCAGCGCGTTATAGACAGACGCAAGTTCCGCGATCTGCTGGTCCATTTTGCCGTTGAGCCGGCCGATTTTGAGTTCGCCCTTGGACGTGACGTTGATGGTGCCGTCCGGCAGGAGCGTAGCGCCGAAGCCGATCATGCAGCCGACGGTGCGGTTTTTGCCGACGACCTCGGCAAGGCGGCCGGTGCAGATGCCGTTTTGCATGGAGACGAACAGGCCGTTGTTCTTGACGTAGGGCAGATAGGCTTTTGCCACGGCCTGCAGGGCGAAGAACTTGGTCGCGATGATGCACACGTCGTACACCTGATTGATCTCTTCAACGCCGGTATAAACGGTCAGTTTCTGGCAGTGGTCTCCGAGCGCGCCGGTCAGTCTGAGACC
>CAMVBD010000262.1 GCA_947165615.1 uncultured Clostridia bacterium
AGTATTACCCGACCGGGCGGGTTAAGAAGAACTGTGTTCTCTCAAATACAGACGATTACCGCTTGCGGCGGCGAACTTACATACCCCTGCCGGTCCGTCAATCCGTACCGTTATCGAACAGAAATTCTTTGTATGAGGAACTGTCCGAAAAGAGAAATGTGAAACGATTTCGGTACAAAAACACGGATCGCGATCCGATGAAAATCGGCGAAAAACAGGGGGCTTGAAAAAAAGAAAAAGAAAAGAGGTGAAAATCAATGCCGAGACCGAAAAAGGAAACGCACCTGTTCTTTGAACAGGGAAAGGACGAGATCCAGATCCGCAGCTGGGATAAGGATCTCAACGCCGCCATCCGAAAGCTGAAGGAAAAGCATCCCGACCTCGTATGGATCCGGGCGAACGACGACGATGAGCCGGGCTTTCTCTGGGGCGCTGTGAAGCTGGAAAACTTTTTGTTTTATCCCATCCCGCCGCGCACCGAGAAAAGCAGAAGGGCGCAGACCGAAAACGGAAAGCGCCACGCAAAGAATCTGAAGCATCAAAAAAATGAGGAGTAATCGAGATGAAAAACAAAACGGCGGGCAGAGGGTATGTCCGCAAAACCTGTAACTATTGTAACCGGATGAGCGGTTACAGAAGTTACAGAAAAAATCACCATACCAGGGGGCCGTGCGATGGAAATAAATGATTTGTCTTTTCCCGCGCCGTACGCCGTGGAGGACGGAAGCCTCGGGTATATGAAAAGCGAAAAGGGCGGCGAGCCGTATTTCGTAAAGCTCTGCAATTTCGTTCCGTTTATCGCGTCGCAGTTGATCGTGGACGACGGCGCGGAAACAAAGGTCAGAGTCGAGATCGGCGGTTTTGATTTTCGCGGGCGTCCGCTGCAGACGATCACCGTGCCGGATGAGAAATTCAATTCGCTGGATTGGGTACGCAACAACTGGGGATATGAATTCAATCTGGAAACGGGACAAACGGTGAAGGATCGCATTCGGTACTTTTTACAGGCCACCGCCGTGCAGGCAGACAAGAAAAAAGTTTACGCTGCGACGGGTTGGAAACGTATCAACGGCCAGTGGGAATTCCTGATGCCGGGGGATGAAACGCACACCGTTTGCTTGGAAGGTCGGTGCTCCGTTTACGGTTTTCATCGGGACGCAAATCTTGATGCCGTGATTAAATCCCTTTCTTTACCGTATGCGGTTGCGCCGCGAAACGTGATGATGCCGCTGGTTGCATTCGCGTTTCTCTCGCCGCTGAATTCATTCCTGAAGAAAGCGCAATACGAACCGAAAACCGTGCTCATGCTGTGCGGCAAGACCGGCTCCAAAAAGAGTACGCTTGCGGCGCTGATCTGTTCCTTCTTCGGGCGGTTTTCAACCACGGAGCTTCCGCTCTCGTTCCGCGATACGGCGAACAGTATCATCCGCCAGAGCTTCGCGTTAAAAGACGTTCTGACCGTGATCGACGACTATCATCCCAGCATCGGCAAGGACGCTGCGCAGATGAACGCCAGCGCGCAGATGATCTTCCGCGCGTACGGCAACCGCGTGGGACGAGGGAGATTAAACGCAAATTCCGAACCGATGACCGACCGTTATCCACAGGGCAACGCGATCATCACGGCTGAGTTTTTACCCGAAGTCGGCGAAAGCGGAACGGCGAGATTCATCACGCTGGAGCTCGGCAGGGACGACGTAAACAACGACGAGCTTTCTCATTACCAACAGCTTGCTGCGGACGGCGTTCTTTCTTCCTGTATGTTTCAGTATACAGAATGGATCAAAGAAACTTTTTTGAAGGATCAAACGGAGGACGCTTTCGTAAAACACCTTGCTGATTTTTGCAGGGAATGCAGAACGGAACTGACAGAAAAAGGAAATCACAATCGAATAAAACTGCGCGACCGACTGCTGGACGATATGGTTTCCCTGCACGTCGGCTTTTCTTTTTTCTGTGATTTCCTTCTGGCGAAAAACTGTATTATGCCCGAAGCAAAACCTGCGATGTTGGAAGAATTCGACGACGTGATTCTCGCGCTCGCCGCAAAACAACAGAGTCAAACGGAACAGGAACAGCCGACGCATAAGTTCCTTCGGAAGTTAAAATCACTCATCGATTCCGGCGCGGTCGGGATCGCCAAGAAGGAGGTCAGTGAAGATTATCCAACGCTCGATCCGCCGCGGCTGGTCGGTTATGAGGACGGCGTTTGCTACTATCTTGATAAGACATTAGCCCACCGAGCCGTCAAAAAGCTATGCGACGATCAGGGCGAGGGCTTCGCGGTTTCCGAAAACGGGCTTGCGAAAGCGCTCCTTTCGGAAGGAATATCCGAGGGAGACAACGAAGGAAATACAACAAAAATCGTGAAGATCGGAAGGAAAAGCCGACGGCTTTTGGTGATCCCGAAGGACAGGCTTTTGAAGGTGATCGAAAATGAAAGCTAAATGGCATTACCGCGGTATCGTCTTAGCAAGCATTGGATATTTCATGAAAAATATCCGCTTGTCAGGGGCTGTCTCTGTCAGCGCCCCTGAAACCCTCATAGGAAAGGAGGAAAACCCGTGAGAAAAAGACGCTCGAAAAAAGAAAAGGTGTTCACCGTACCGATCCAGTTTTATGTGACGCCGAAGCAAAAAGAAAAGCTGGACCGCACCGCAGAGAAGGCGGGTATCACGCTTTCGGAATGCCTGCGGCGCATGATCGATAAACTGAAAATCACGGAAAAGCCGCCGATAGAATTCCCGAAAATGATCATGGAGTTGCGCAGGATCGGCACGAATCTGAATCAGATCACGCGGGCTTTGAACGCCAACGGACACTTTATTCCGGAAGATTTTTCTTCCGTTCTCGACCGCTTAAACGAAACGGAAGACAAGCTTTACGAAGCTTTCACGCCGGGGAAAGGGGAATAAAAATGGCGACAACAAAGATCTGGCCAATCAAAACAGGCAGGCTCAGTTCCGTGATCGGGTATATCGCGAACCTGGAAAAAACGGACGAGAGCAGACTCAATCCGGAGGAGCGCGCGTCGCTTTACGCGGTGGCAAACTACGTGACGGACGAATTCAAAACCGAAGAAAAAAAGTTTGTCACCTGCGTCAACCTGACCGAAGGAAGAGAGCTGGAGCAAATGATGATGACGAAGAAACGGTTCAACAAAGCCGGCGGTATCCTCGCTCATCACGCGTATCAATCCTTTAAACCCGGAGAGGTCACGCCGGACGTGGCACACGAGATCAGCTTGAAGCTCGCAAAGGAAATGTGGGGCGGCGATTTTGAGATCATCGTCGCCACCCATATCAATTCTGACTGTATCCACTCACACATTCTGATCAATTCGGTGGCGTTCACGGACGGGCATAAGTACAACGGCTGCAGAGAAAATTACGAGCGATTCAAAAATATTTCCGACCGTCTCTGCCGCGAATACGGTCTCTCCGTGATCGAAAATCCGCAGTACGGGCGCACGAAAAACTACAAGTATTACAACGACGAAAAGCTCGGAAAGATGACGAAGG
>CAMVBD010000263.1 GCA_947165615.1 uncultured Clostridia bacterium
ACGGCGAGGCGGTCACGCCCGAGGAGATCGCCGACCGCTCGATCTGCATCGACGGGGATATCGGTGAAGCGATAGAAAAACTGAAATAGGAAACAAATACGGGAAAACCGGCTGAAGGAAGGAGCCGAAAAAGACGTATGAATTTGGGTTCGAATCACGCGTTTTCTCCCCGAATTCTCCTTTTTCTGCAAAAATTTTCGCCAAATCAAAAAACACCGAAAGCCATTGAGAACAGGGCGTTTCCGGGCATTCATTCGACTTTTCATACGAATCGCGGCATAATCAAAAGTTCCGCCAAGTTCCGTTGAAAGTATACCAACTTCCGTTATCTTCCAAATATGATAGGGGGCTCGAAATCACAGCGTTTTTAATACCTTTCGGGGGTTCGAATCAAAAGAAAAACTTCGGCAGATTTTAGAGTTTTCCATAAATCTGTCGAAAAAAGTTACCGCCTTATCAAAGCACCTTGCTCTGATAAGGCGGTAGTCGTTTATAATCGATTACTGTATCTCCTGCTCCAGGTCGTCGAAAAGCGGAGAATCAAAGAACTCACGGAGGCTGATCTCCCAACCGTCGCAAAGCTTCTTGAGCGAAACAACGCCCGGGTTTTGGCTTTTCTCGTTCAGCATACTGTAAATGGTGGACGGCGAAACGCCGGAAATGTTCGCCAGCGCGTTGATCGCCATATTGCGCTCCTTGCAGATCTGGATGATCCTCTCGGCAACAGCTTCTTTCGTGTTCATGATCGACCCTCCCTTTCACGATATATCGCTAAGATTTTACCCAAATTTGCGATAAATCGTGTGGGACATATCGCAAAGTTAACAAAAACGTGGTATAATTGCGATATATCCCATATAGGAGGGCTTTTTATAATGACTTGTACGTTTTTCGGGCACCGCTTTGTACCGCAAAAGATAGAGCCGACCTTGCGGTCGACTCTGATCGATCTGATAGAAAACCACGGCGTGGATCTGTTTTACGTTGGCAATCACGGAGATTTCGACGCGATGGTCCGCCGGGTCCTGCGCGAGCTTTCAGCCAAGTATCCGATCCGATATCGCGTCGTTCTCGCGTATATGCCGGAGAAGCGGGACGAACACCGGCTGACGGACTACTCCGACACCATCCTCCCGGAGGGCATCGAGACCGCGCCGAAGCGCTTTGCGATCACCTACCGAAACAGATGGATGATCGACCAATCGGATTTCGTCGTCACCTATGTCGTCCACGACGCCGCCTCCGGCGCAGCGCAGTTCAAGAAACTGGCTGAACGGAAAGGGAAAACGGTGGTGGAACTGAGTTCAATGAAAATCGAGTAGTATATAGATTGCCGCCATATCAGAGCAGTGTGCTTTGATACGGCGGTGAGTTCTTTTTAATCAATAGTATTGTTCCACATAACCCCATAGACGCAGCAACGCCTCTGAACCACATCGGCTCGGAGGCGTTTCCACGTTATATTTCTTATTTATTTCGTTTTCCAGTATTATCCGACCCTCTGATCTCTTCGTGGTAGAAATAATCCACTATTACTGGATGCCCCTGCGGAACCCTGCCATATGGCATTTCATTATCCACGAACGGACAGTCATATGTCTTTGCCATTTCTTCCGCTTTTTTCTCCAATGCTTCAAAGTAGCTGCGGTTATGCTTGTTGTATATCTCATCATAAAGTGGCAAAAGATCAGGACGCTTTTCGGCAATATAATCCATAATTGTCTTCTTGAAGCCGCCTCGCAGATTCAGATTCTCAAGCCAGAACAAATCGCATTGATTATGCACACGCTCAAAAATGGCTTCCAAGTCTGTGATGCCGGGAAATACGGGAGATACGAAACAGACTGTGCGGATACCTGCATCGTATATCTTTTTCATGGCGGCAATTCTGCGTTCAATGCTGACTGCGGCATCCATTTCGTTTTTGAAATTCTCATCAAGCGTATTTATCGACCACGAAACGGTAACCTGTCCCAGCTTTTTCAGCAGGTCAATGTCACGCACTACCAGATCGGACTTCGTGCAGATCAGGATATCCGCACCGCTGCCGATAAGCTGCTCCAACAGCTTTCTTGTATTGCCAAACCGCTCCTCTTGCGGATTGTATCCGTCAGTGACCGAGCCGATTACCACTCGCTGACCGGAATACTTCTTCGGATTTTTTATTTCAGGCCAACGCTTAACATCGAGAAAGGTTCCCCATTCTTCAGTATGTCCAGTAAAGCGTTTCATAAAGGAAGCATAGCAGTACTTACAGGCATGGGTACATCCCACGTAGGGATTCACAGAATATCCGCCCACGGGCAGACTGGATTTTGTCATGATATTTTTTGTTTCGACCTCACCGATGAGAACGCCGTCCATATTTATCTGTGCCATGCTCTTTGTTCCTCCAATACCTTATTAAAAGACTCCGGCAGCTCCTGAATCATATTTTCATCCCCAATGATAGGTTCAAGATCTTCCTTCATAAAAACGGGAATTCCGGCTTCGTGTGCCTGATCCGTAAGTGACCATGCCCATTCCGGCTCGGTACGCACCTTCTTGCTTTGCGCTCCGGTCATGGTACCGACAACGAGCCAATCAATGCAGGAAAGGTCTACTTCACCGGGATCATCAAACAGCGGTTCAAATGTCACATGATAATGCTTTGCCCGGATATTCTTCCGAAGAGCATCGATTCTCCATAGTTCTGACTTTCTCGTTACCGTCACTCCGAACCACGCATTATCAAGGTCTGTATCAAAATTCAACAAATCAGGTCGCTTGCTCAGAAAGAGAAACTGGTGCTGTGGGTTTTCACGTATCTTCGCAAACACCTCGTTCCGCCATTCATCCTGCCAACCGGCAAGATCGCTCATACCGGTTAGCAGAAAATTCTGCGGACGCTTTTTTTCCATCATTTTGAGCTTCCCCGGAAAAAACTCCGGTTTGGCAAAATCATCGATCATATGCCAGCGTTTCACGTTGTTACGGGCGTAGCAGTATTGACAGCCAACAGTACAGCCGATGACCAGATTCATGTTCTGTATCTGGTCCTTTATACAAACGCTCATTCTTCACGCCACCCTTCAAGATTTTTTTGAATGCGTTCGAGATATGACTCAAACTGCACAATCTCGTTTTCCGAAAAGCCTTTATAATAGATCCTGCCCATTCCGGCAGAGACATCGTCATAATCAACTTTTAATTTATGTGCTTTTTCAGTAAGATAGAGAAGTGTTTTTCGCTTATCCTGCTGATCCTGTTCACGGCGGATAAGGCCGCTTTTCTCCATTCTTTCAAGCATGGTAGTAAGCGATGTGATGGCAAGGCCGCATTTTTCCGACACGGTTTTGATTGGCACACCGTCCTCCTGCCATAGCGCATAAAGAATACGTCCCTGTGCGCCATTGAAGGCGTCGATGCCTTTTTTTAATAAAATCCGCTCGAAAATCCTGTCCCCAAGCTGTTTTATTTTCGTTACTAAAAATCCACCATTCATCACAGATACTCCTATATCGTAGTTTCTATAATT
>CAMVBD010000264.1 GCA_947165615.1 uncultured Clostridia bacterium
CGACGTCAACCGTGCGCAGGTCGAAAAGCTTGCCGCTGTCGGCGCCGTCCCCTGCAAAAACAACGTCGAGGTCGCCGAGAACAGCGATCTGATCATTACCATGGTTCCCACATCGGACATCGTGAAGTCCGTTTACACGGAACTGAGCGGGCATCTGCGCCCGGGCATGATCTGCATTGACATGAGCACCATTGATCCCTCCGTTTCCGTTGAGATCTCTAAGGAAATGAAGGCCAAGGGCGTCGCGTTCGCCGACGCGCCGGTCGTCAAATCCAAGCCGGCCGCCATTGCCGGAACGCTTGGCATTTTGGTCGGCTGCGAAAAGGAACTCTTTGACGTGATCGAGCCGGTCCTGTCCTACATGGGCAGCAAGGTCATCTACATGGGCGAAAACGGCAAGGGCCTTGTCATGAAGATCTGCCACAATACGCTTGTCGGCGAGATCCAGAACGGCGTCAACGAAACGCTCAATCTTGCCGTTCGGCTCGGCATTGACATGGATGATTTTTACGCGGCTGTCGCAGCCGGCGGCGCGCAGTGCTTCTATTTGGACGGACAGCATGAAAATCTGAAGAACGAAAACTGGACGACCGCGTTTTCGTTTGCGAATATGAACAAGGACATTCATATCTGCGACCGTCTTGCGGCGGAAGCCGGCTTTGAGATGCCAGGCATGCAGAACGTCAAGCGCGTCTATGAAAAGGGCATGGCCGCCGGGATCGGCAGCGAAGACTTCCGCGCCAGTTACAAGGTCGTAAGGGGCGATCTCGATGCTCAGTAAACTCAACGCCGTCAATGACGTAAAGATCCTCTCCGTTTACGATCCTGCGTTTTCGACCTACGGAAACATCGTAAGGGGTTATGATTTTGCGGAACTGATCTCTTACATGGAGACAAAGACGCCGATCCCGGAGTCCGGCAACGTCTATGTCGCATCCGTCCCCGAAATGGAAGCGCTTGCGGTCCAAACCGAACTGCGCGACCGGCTCTACGGCGGCATGCCGATCCAGATCGGCTACTGCAACGGCAGAAATTCTACCTACAACGGCTTTGAATATCACAAGGGCAGTGAGTTGAACGTCGCCGTAACGGATCTGATGCTGGTACTCGGACACACCTGGCAGATTAAAGACAATTGCTTTACAGTCGGAGACGAGCAGGTGTTTTTTGTCCCCAAGGGCACCGCGATCGAAATGTTCCAGACGACGCTTCATTTGTCTCCCTGCAAGGTGACGGACGACGGCTTCAAAGCGGTCGTCGTACTGCCGCGCGGTACGAATACGCCGCTTGCTAAGAAACCGGAGAATCCCGTCGGGGAAGACAGACTTCTTCTTCAGACAAACAAATGGGTCATTTCCCATCCCGAGCGGGAGCCGCTCATGAAGCAGGGCGCATTCCCGGGGCTTCTCGGAGAAAACAAAGAACTGAAATACTGAAAGGAAACCGATATGTCTTTTCGTTTTGCCTATATTCCCATCGGCGTGCCGACCTTCCATCTGGAGAGCGCCGGAAGGGAATTCCAAAAGAGCATTGCGCTTTTACGGTCTATCGACGAAAACGTCATCGTGCCGGACGAAATGCTCTTATCCATTGACAAGCTGCACGCCTTTACAGATGATCTGCAGTTAGATTTCGCCATTGTACAAAACGTTACATTCGCCAACGGCGCGTATATGGCGGAGGTTTTACGGCAGTTTGACTGTCCCGTTCTGCTCTGGACGCTGCGCGAGCCTGTCATTGACGGAACGCGCCTTCGTCTCAATTCGCTGACCGGCGCGTATTCCGCCGCCAATATGCTGCACGCGTTTGGCAGACCGTTTACCTACGTTTTCGGCTCGCCGGAGGAAGAGGCCGTCGTTAAAAAAGTACGCGCGGCTGTGCGAGCGGCAAAGCTTCGCAAATCCCTGAAATCGCTGCGTCTCCTTCAGGTCGGACATACGCCGCAGGGCTTCGGCTTTGGCAGAGCGATGGACGCCGACGTCATGACGACCTTCGGCGCAGAGCTGCTGTCCATTGAGGCGAGAGAACTCATCAATACGGCAAAGTCCTATTCCGACGAGGATATCAAAGCCTATCTGGACGACGCAAACGGCCGGATCCGCGGCCTTGCTGCAATCGAAGAAAAGAACGTCCTCGATTTTGCCCGCCTTTACCGCGCCTATGACGAATACGTCAAAAAGAACCGTATCGGCGCGCTTTCCAGCCGCTGCTGGCCGGATTTCTTTGTGGATTTCGGCACGCCGGTCTGCTCCGTGCTTGCCATCCTCAATGACCTTGGTATTCCGGCTTCCTGCGAAGCCGATACCTACGGCGCCCTGACCATGTACCTCTGCCAGTTCCTGACAGGCAGTCCCGCGTTTTTCGGCGATCCTGTCTCCATGAACGAAGGGGAGAACACCATCACCTTCTGGCACTGCGGCACCGCCGCCTGCTCGCTTGCGAGAGAGGATACCGGCGCCGTTGCCGGCAGGCATTGCAACCGGCATATCGGCCCGACGCTGGAATTTGGCTGCAAGGCCGCTCCCCGCGCCACCATCTGCCGTATCGGAAAGGCCGCAGACGGCAAATTCCGGATGTTTATTTCGGCCGGCGAAGCGCTCGATAAGCCCCAGCAGTTCTACGGGACGTCTATCGTCATCAAGACAGATACTTCCGCTCCCGAAATCGTAACAAAATCCGTCTGTGACGGCTGGGAGCCGCATTTTGCGGTCGCAATGGACGATATTTCAGAAGAACTCAAAATCCTTTGCGGTATGCTCGGGATCGAAGCCGTCGTCTATTGATACCGATGCAGTTGTCTCTTTCCGAGGGATTGTTCCTCGTCGTCGTCTTTTTATCGAACATTATTCAGTGTATCACCGGTTTCGCGGGAACAGTCCTCGCAATGCCTTTTTCGGTCCATCTGATCGATCAGAACCCGTCTGTCGCCATCCTCAACGTCCTCGGCGCCGCCGCGTCCGTGGGCGTTCTGATCGGCGGGTATAAAAAGGTCAACCGGAAGGAATTTCTGAAAATCGTCGGGCTGATGCTCCCGGGGATCGTTGCGGGGTATTTTCTGACGGATCTTTTAAGCGGCGCAAAACGCCTTGCGCACATCCTGCTCGGGGGCATCGTCGTTTTCTTCGCGGTTCTCAGCTTCATCCGCTTCTGCCGCAAAAAGGAGACGAAAAAGCCCGGAACGCTGCTCTCGGTCCTGATCCTGCTCGGCGCCGGTCTCATCCACGGCGTATTCGTCTGCGGCGGGCCGCTGCTTGTGATCTATGCGAATGCGCAGATGGAGGACACCGCAGAATTCCGTTCAACCCTCTCGTCCGTCTGGATCGTTCTGAACGGGATCATGATCTTTTCGCACTGGCAAAAGGGGTATTTTACGGGGAACGTCCCGTTCCTTCTGCTGCTCTCCCTTATCATTCTCGTTGCCGCCGTGCTCATCGGCAACAGGATCGCAAAAAAAATGAGCAAAAACGTATTTCTGGTTTTGTCCTATATTCTGATGATCATCAGCGGGCTGTC
>CAMVBD010000265.1 GCA_947165615.1 uncultured Clostridia bacterium
ATCGGCTACACGGACGAGACCGACATGACCCTCTCGGTCGAGGTAAACGGGGCCGGGTGGTTTGCGCCCGAGGAGGCCCTCGGCCTGGTCCATCCCAAGGAGACGGGCTCCGTATCCGGCATTCTGGTCGACCTGTATCTGCAAAAGAGCCTGTCGATACAGACCGAGCGCGACGTATGGGAGGAACTGCATGATCGAGACTGAGCGCCTCATTCTGCGCCCCTTTCGGGAAGCCGATTTCCCGGCGTGGTACGCGGTGTTTTCGGACCCCGAGATCATCCGCACCTACGGCGGTGGCCTGTATAAAGACAAAGCCGAGGCGCGGGACAAATTTTGCGCCCACGCCCTCGGAAACGAAAAGAAGTACGCGATCACGCTGAAGGAAAACGACCGGGTGATCGGCGAAATCAACGCCGCTGACCCGAACCCGTGGGTCAAGGTACAGCCTTCTCTGCTTGACAAACGCGGCGTGTCCCTCTCCTTTGCGGTGCTGCCCGCGTTTCAGGGCAAAGGGTACGCAACGGAAGCCGCCAAGGCCGTCATGGACTTCTGCTTTGCCCGCGGCGACGAGTACGTCAACGCCGGGTTCTTTCGGGGAAACGGCTCCTCCGAAGCGGTGCAGAAAAAACTGGGGCTCGCGTTTTTCGGCGAGCATACCTATACCCGAGGCGGCGTGACCGTGGACGTCGTAGAGAATATCCGGTGGAACACATAAGCGGCATTTTAAGAATGACTCCTGTTTGTAATGCAGAATGCAAAATTCAGAATACAGAATTCAGGATGGGGTTTCACCCCATACCCCATTCAAATGCGGCGAAGCCGCCACCGAAATTTTGTATTTTGTATTCTGCATTCTGCATTTTTTGACGATTCCGTCCCTGCCGGGACTTCCCGCAAATATTGACAACCTCTCCCGCGCTATGGTATACTGAATTTGTATACCTATGCGAGGGAGGATTTTTTTATGAAGTACGCGATTTTGTCATGGCTGAGGGGCGTTATCGCCTCGATCACCGCGTTTTTTACGGCTTGCGGCGCGCACACAGCCGCCCCGGAGCCCGTGCGCCCGGACGCGAACGCCGTGTCCGCCTTCAACGCCGGGGACGCGGATTTTGTCCTGACCGCGGACGCCGGGAAGGAGGTCCACGACATCTCCGATCTCCTGTTCGGCGTGTTCTTTGAGGACATCAACTTCGCCGCCGACGGCGGGCTGTACGCCGAAATGGTCGCAAACCGCTCGTTTGAGTTCACTTCCCTTGCAAAAGACGACGGCCTGTACCATTATGCGCCCGTAAACGGCGCCGACCTCACCGTCCTCGAAGGGGAGGGGCTCAACGTCAACAACCCGCATGTCCTTTCGATCCGCAATGAAAAGGACGCCCCGGCCGGCGTCGAAAACGTCGGCTTTATGGAGGGCATGGCGATCGAGGCCGGAAAGACCTACCGCGTCAGCGTCTACCTCAGAAGCGAAACGCTGGAAAACGCCACCCTGCGCCTTGTCGCGGGGGACAGTGTCGTGGATGAAGTCGAGGTCACCGGCGTTACAAATAAATGGAACAAGTTTACCGGCACGCTTTCGTCCGACGTGACGGCGACCGAAAACGTCCGCCTGCAGGTGCTTGTCGGCAAAGGCGAAATGCTGGCCGATATGCTCTCGCTGTTTCCCACCGATACCTATAAAAACCGCGAAAACGGCTTACGGCGCGACCTGTGCGAGCGGCTGGAAGCCCTGCAGCCCAAGTTCCTGCGCTTTCCCGGCGGGTGCGTGATCGAGGGCTACGGCCCCGACACCGCCTATTCGTGGAAAAATTCCGTCGGCGCCGGCCCGGACGGGCAGCCGCTGGAATTCAACGGCGCGTTCGGCGACGTCGCGGCGAGAAAGCAGGGCGTCAACCTCTGGACGGACCTTGCCGCCACCGACGACCCGTGGCCGTCGTTTATGAGTTACGGCCTCGGCTTTTATGAGTTCTTCCAGCGTTGTGAGGATCTCGGCGCGCCGCCGGTGCCGCTGCTCAACGCCGCCCTTTACTGCCAGATGCGCGGACAGCACGGCGAGGAGGACGAGGCCGAGATCGCCCGCTACATTGACGATCTGTTGGATCTTGTGGAATTCGCGCGCGGGGATGAAAACACGACCTGGGGCAAGGTGCGCGTCTCCCTCGGGCATCCCGCGCCCTTTGACCTCCATTACATCGCCGTCGGCAACGAGAACGAGGCCGAGGAGTACTTTGTGCGCTACTCCATGTTCCTTGACGCCTTCAAGGCGGCAAGAGAAGAGAACCCGGCGCTGTATGAGGGCGTGGAACTCATCTATTCCGCGGGCGCGGCGGACGCCGTGACCGGCTGGAACCACGAGGCCGCCTATGAATACGCCAAAAATCAGCTCGGCGACTCCACGGACGTCCTTGACTTTGCCGGCGCCATCGACGAGCACTACTACCAGTCCCCGGAGTGGTTTCTGCAAAACGCCGACTACTATGACGAGCAGAATTACACCCGCACGGTCGAAACGATGACCGATACCATCTACGGCGGCGCCATCCCCGTCTTCCTCGGCGAATACGCCGCAAGAAGCAACACGATGAAGGCCGCGCTTGCCGAAGCCGCCTACATGACGGGCCTCGAGCGCAACGGCGACATCGTGCGCATGGCCGCCTACGCGCCGCTGTTTGCGTCCTCCACCGCGCGGCACTGGGCGCCGGACCTCATCTGGTTCAATAACCATTCGACCACCGCCTCCGTCAATTACTACGTCCAGCAGCTCTTCTCCAACCACACCGGCAAGACGCTCCTGAAATCCGCCCTCTCCGGCGCCGAGGTCCCGCAAAAGGACCTCACGGGCCGCGTCGGCCTCGGCACCTGGTACACCGCCGCGGAGTTTGACAACCTCCTTGTCACCGACAACGGGACGGGCAAAACGCTCATCAAAGACAACTTTACCCTTCCCGCCTTCTGGTGGAACTGGGAGAATCCCAACAAGGGCGACTTCAAGATCAAGGGCGGCAAGCTCGTGCACGTCGGCACGGGCATGAACTGGTCGGACATCGGCGATATCGCCTACACCGGGGTAAAGGACGATATGAAAAACTACACCCTGACCGTGGACGCCACAAAGACCGAGGGCGACGAGGGCTTTTTGATCGCGTTTGCCGTGGGCGACCGCGACAACAACTGGTTCTGGAACCTCGGCGGCTGGGGCAACACCGTGTCCTGCCTGCAGCAGATGGAAAACGGCGTCAAGACCGGGCAGATCAAACAGACCGTCTCCGACTTTACGGTCGAGACCGGACACACCTACCGCCTCAAGGTCGAGGTCAGCGGCACGGTCGTGCGCTGCTGGGCGGACGATCGGCTTCTGGTCGATTACGACACCGCTCACCACGCAGAGGCCGAGTGCTATCACGTCGTGTCCAGAGCCGAAAACGGCGACCTGATTATGAAACTCGTCAACGTCACCGACGGCAGACGCACCGTCGCCGTCGACCTCAAAAA
>CAMVBD010000266.1 GCA_947165615.1 uncultured Clostridia bacterium
CCGGTGTTGGCGTCGCAGGCGTCGACGTGGCGGATGCGGTCGGCCTCCTTTTCGGCGCGGGTCAGTTCATGCCGGCGCACGTCGCCCGAGAGGTACTCGTCCACGCTCGCGCACCCGACGATGCCGGTCTGCGCCCGGCCGTTCATGATCTGGCGGTAGATATAATAGCGGGGCACGTCGTCCTGCAAATACTGCCCCCGGTCGGAATAGGCGGCAAGATTTTCGGCGGCCCTTTGATAGACCTCCGGCGCGTAGGGGTCCTGCCCGGCGGGAAAATCCACCTCGGCGCGGTCCACCCGCAAAAACGTAAGGGGGTTTTGTTCGGCGCGGGCACGCGCCTCCTCGGTGTTCATGACGTCATAGGGCAGCGCCGCGATCTTGTCGGCGTATGCTTTTTGGGGGCGGACGGCCCGGAAGGGTCTGACGGTTGACATAAAAATCCTCCTTCTCGCAGCGCTCCGGCTTTCCCGGACGCGTTGTCTTCTCTGTACGTCCCTGAGACCGCGAACGAAGGGCACGCGGCCTTAGCCGATTTCGGCGTTATGGAAATAGATCCGGTCCATGCCCGGCAGGACGGTCACGCCGGACACGGTTTTCTGCGTGAGAACGGTCGCCCCCTCCTGCCACAGCGGCAGGACCAGCGAACGGTCGAGGACCGTTTCGGTCAGGGCTTTCACGGCGTCCGGCGCTTCGGACGCGGAATACCGCAGCGCTTCCACGGCCGCGTCGAAACCGGGATCGGAAAAACCGGTCAGCGCGGCGATCCGCTCAAAATACCGGCTCAGCCCGAAACAGGGCGCCTGCAGGGGATACAGCGCCGCGTCGTAATTGCCGACGGCGACACGCGCTTTGAGATCCGCCGTATCGACGACCGAAACGCTGACGGCAAATTGGAAACCGAACACCTTTTGATACTCCTGCATCAGGCGGCGGACGGCGTTTTCATAGGGCGGCTCACAGAGGATGGTGATTTCGGCGGTATCGTCCCCGCGGGCTTTGAGCCCCCGGCTGAGGGCCTCCTTTGCGGCAGTATAATCCGGCGCCGCCGGCGCGGCGGAGGCAAAGGCGGAAAACGCGTCCGGCAGGACGGAAGCAGCGGGCGTCCGGTCCAGCGCCCTGGTCAGTTCGTCCATCGTCACGGCGCGGGTAAACGCAAAGCGGTAGTCCTCGCATTCGGCGACGGGACCGGCGGCGTTGAGCAGAAAGACCCGCACGGTGTCGGCCGGCCCGACGGTCAGAAAGCGCCGGAGGTCCCGCCCCTCGAAAAAGAGCGGATCGACGGCTGCGCCGGAGTAGTCGCCGTTTTTAAGACCCTCGAAAAGCGCGTCGTCGTCCGGCCGGTGATACAGCCAGATAACGTCCGCCTTGGCCGCGTTCGCCCCGGCGTATTCGGGATTTTTGGCAAGCCGGTAAGCCCCCTCCTCCAGATCGAACCGGGTCATAAAGAACGGGCCGTTGGAAAGCATGTATTTGATGTAGCGCCCGTAGCGCCCGCCGGTCGCCTCAAAAAACGCCTGATTGCAGGGCATACAGACCGGGCGCGTCAGGACCTCAAAAAAGTCGCTTTGAGGACTGACAAGACGGATGGTCCGCCTGCCGGCGTCCGGCGCGTGCACCCCCAGCGTCTTGGGGGAGGCGCTGCCCTCCAAAATGCTTTTTGCGCCCGCAATGTTTTGCAGCAGCCCCGCCTCCGGCGCGCCGGTCGCGGGATCGACCGCGCGGCGCAGCGCAAACACAAAGTCGTAGGCGGTCACGGCGTCCGAAAAGCCGTCCAGTTTTTCTTCCATTGCCTCGGCGGAGGTGGAGGTCAGGTGCCACTTGGCGTCCGGGCGCAGCCGGAACGTATAGGTCAATCCGTCGGGGCTCACGTCCCAGGCTTCGGCGACGCCCGGCTGCACGGTCCCGTTTTCGTCCAGACAGACAAGGCCCTCAAAGCAGTTGAGCACGGCGACCGTCGTTGCGCCTTCCTGAACGATCTGCGGGTCGAAAGAACTGCCCCTGCCGGGGTTTACGGCAAAATACAGCGCCATGACCGAACTTTTGCGGCAGGACGCAAACAGAGATAGCGCCAAAATGAGGATCAGACAACACGCGGCTGTCTTTTTGAAGATCCGGAAACGCGGCACGCTCGTCGCCCTCCTTTCGGTCCGGATGAGAATATATAGGTATTATAACAGATTCCCCGGAGATAGTAAAGAGAAAAACAAAAAAAGGACGCCGAAGGGCGCATTCACTTGAAGGTGTAAGCAGCCGCAAAAGCGGACGGGAGTCTCCTTACGGATATCCCGTCCGCCCCGGAAAGCCCGGCGGAAAAGAGCCGAGAAAAACCTGCTTTCCCCTTAAGTGAATGCGCCCACGCGTCCCTGGGCGTCATTCCTTCTTTTTCAGCGCCTCGATGGCGTTTTTAACGGCTTTTGGGATCGGCACGCCCATCAGCCCTAAGTTTTCGGTCACGCTGAGCAGCTCGTTGACCGTAAAGGCGATGACGGCGGCGTCCCTGATAAACGCCGAACCGAGCAGGAGGTCCAGCCTTGCGGCGATCAGCACCACAAGCAGCACGCCGCCCTTGCGCAGAAGGCCCTTGAGCCCGGCCTTGCTTTCGAGCCGCCCGCCCTCCGTTTTCGGGGAGCGGTGAAAGACCCCGGCGACGAGAAGGCCCGTCAGGTAATCCACGCCCATCACGATCAGGAGGGTGAGGATGGCGTGATCCCAGCCGCCCCAGAGGGAGGTGACGGCCGCGCCGACGGCGCCGACCGAAGCGGCAAACACGTTTTTCATGCGCTCTCCCCTCCGACGCTTTTATGAAGGATCGCTCTGGCGTCGGCGGCGGTGATTTTGCCGTCTCCGTCCGCGTCCGCCGCCGCCTTCTGCAAATCATTCAGATCATCAATTCCGACGGCAGCACGCAAAGCGGTACGCGCGTCCGCCGCAGTGACCTTCCCGTCCCCGTCGACGTCGCCGGAGCCGTTCAGCCGGTCGAGATACGACGAGACAAGCGCTTTGAACGCCGTCCAGTGCGGCAGGATGTACGCCGGGCAGAACTTGCCCGACCAGCGGTGGTGGGTGGTCAACCAGTGCCTCATCCTCAACCATTCAACAGACAGTTTCTTGCGTGCCAAGGCAAATAGTGAAATTAAATGGATAGAAGAGGTCAGACGCATTACCGACGGTCACTTGGTTTTGCGGCCTTGGATCAAATAACAACAGATTTTTCATCTGCTTCACAAAGATAGATAAAATAGTTTTAGTTCATCATGGAAGAAAGAAAAATTGGATTCTTTGACAAGTACCTTACTTTGTGGGTACTATTATGTATTGTTGTTGGTATTGCGGTGGGCAAGTTTCTGCCCGCTGTTCCTCAGACACTTTCGCGTTTTGAGTATGCGCATGTGAGCATTCCCGTGGCCATCCTCATCTGGGTGATGATCTACCCGATGATGATGAAGGTGGACTTCCAAAGCTTGAAGAATGTGGCCAAGCACCCCAAGGGG
>CAMVBD010000267.1 GCA_947165615.1 uncultured Clostridia bacterium
GCGGCGCATCGCAAAGGTCAAAGGACACCCTGTGCATTACCTGATTACCGCGGATACAGAGAAAACCCAAAACGAATTTACCAAAGTGCTCGGGGAAGCGCTTTTTCAAAACGGGCGTATCGGCAATCGCCGTTGCTGCTGCGCGGATCTGCGCTATTGCAGCGCTCCTTCGTCTGAATGGCTGGAGGCTATTTACAGCAGTTCCGCCGGGGGCATACTGATGCTGCTGCTTCCCTCGGAAAACAGCGGGGATGCAGGCGATTTTGCTTCCGCCTTTTCAGCGGTCTCTGCGACTGTGGGCGAATACGCGCAGAAATACCGCAATAGCGTGCTTTCGGTCTTCTGCCTGCCGCGGACCTGCGAAAAGGAGAAGGGTACGCTGTATGAGAATCTGGGCAATATAGACCTCATCGAACTGCGGGAAGACCTGTTGGCGGGCGAACGCGCCGAAGCGTTTTTGAAGCGGCTGGCAAAGGAAAACTGCGTACGGACAGACAGGCGTCTAAAGCGGCTTGCGGAGCCGGATAAAACCTACCTGCCGTCGGAACTGCGGGAGCGGTTCGACGCATGGTTCAACGAAAAGCTGAAAACTTCTGTTTATCCGCAGTACAGGGAAATGGCCGTCAACAGCCGTGAGGCGGCGAAAAAGACGGCGAAGGGCAGCGCGTGGGACGAGCTGCAGGAGATGATCGGGCTTATCGAAGCGAAAAGCGTGATCGGCAAAGCGCTGGATTATTACAAGCTGCAGCGCATGTATAAGGATATGGGCGTAAAGCAGGACCGCCCCGCCATGCACATGGTGTTCACCGGCAATCCCGGCACGGCGAAGACAACCACGGCGCGGCTGTTCGCGCAAATCATGAAGGAAAACGGCTTGCTCAGCAAAGGGCACCTTGTGGAGGTGGGCCGCAGCGATCTCGTAGCACGGTACGTGGGCTGGACGGCAAAAACCGTGCAAGAGAAATTCAAGGCAGCCATGGGCGGCGTGCTGTTTATCGACGAAGCATATTCTCTCGTGGACGACCGGGGCGGCAGCTTTGGGGACGAGGCCATCAACACCATCGTGCAGGAGATGGAAAACCGGCGGGAGGATCTGGTGGTGATCTTCGCGGGCTACCCCGATGAAATGGATCGTTTTCTTGAGAAAAACCCCGGTCTGCGCTCCCGTATCGCGTTCCACGTGCCCTTCGCCGACTATTCGGCAGACGAGCTCTGCGCTATCGCCAAGCTGATTGGCGAGAAAAAGGGCGTCTTCTTCAGTGAAGACGCCGTGGAAAAACTGCATACCGTGTTTGAAGCTGCGCGGCTTCAGCCGGATTTCGGCAACGGAAGATACGCCCGCAACGCGGTGGAACAGGCGAAGATGAACATGGCAAGCCGTATCCTCGCCATGGACGCCGTAAACATCACGAAGCAAACGCTGACGCACATAGAGGAAACGGATATCGACCTGCCAGAAATCAAGAATACGGTGCGTGCTAACGTGATCGGCTTCAGCGCATAAAAAACGGCTCCGTCGTTTTGGCGGAGCCTCTTGTTTAGCTTAAAGAGTATTCAGTGTTGGGAGACTTTTGCCAACCAGTTTTTACATTCCCATGTAATCGGTACTTCTGCTCCTACGTCCCATTTCCGCTCCTGAAAAACTTCCTGTTTGCGGATTTCTTTCTGTAACATCAAATACTGATCATAGTTATCAATTTGACTCCATTTAGCAATGTCGAAGGTTTGACTCGAGATTTCAAACTCTTCTTTCAAGTCATCCAAGACAATACTGTCCAAAGGAACATGATAGAACTGTGTTGAGCGACAAACAGCGAAATTATGTTTAATTTCTCTTGAATCATTAAATATATCGACAAACAGTAGATGTGTTAAGAATAAATACTTGATTGTCATATTGACCCATTTTTGGGCGATCCCGTAGGAGAAGAGTCTTGTGTCATTTTTGTAGCAAGCCAAGGAATAAATATTGCACAGTTCTTCGCATAACGACTGATGCCACTTGTCGAAATCTTCCTGCGTCGTACATTCAAGCGCCTGATATATCACTTCCTTTATTTTTTGGGTTGCTTGTTGTTTCAGCGCTTTCTTTTGTTTGTCATCTTTAAGCGACAATACATGGCTTGCTGCATCACGGTATGCCCGACGAATAACAGAGTCAAGTATAATTTCATCGTTGGCTTCGCTTGTAATACCGAAATAACCGAACAATAAAAAATCAATCGTGTCAATGTGATCCATAAAAAAATCCTCCTGTTTTAGATAATTGTTTTCAGTTTCTGCCATACCTTTACCATTGCCAGCGTATCCAGCTCGCAGTACTTTAACAGGTTCCTGCGGGCGGTTTCTTTTTCCGCCGGGGCCATGAATTCGATCTGCGGGAAGAGATCCATCGCCTCGCTGCCGTTGTGCACGCCCTCTAAATTGTGGTAATTGAGCGCCGGGTCGTCCGGGAACAGCGCCGGCAGCACGCTTTTGATGGAGAACGAGCCGCCCATTTCGCGGTTGTAATACCAGCCGGACTGGAAGGGCGTGAGCAGGTCCTTAATATTGCTTTCGATGTTCAGCAGATGCTCACTGAGGTCCGGGAACGCCGCCGCCAGCTCTTTGATGCGTCCGCCCTCGACCGCCTTGTTGTACGCCGTAACGCATACGTTCATCGGAATATCCCCGCACAGCCGTTCCGCCAGCGCTCGCCGCGGATCGGGGCCGGATTCCGCCAGAAACTCCTTGTGCTTCAGCTCGCCGCCCTCGCACTCGATGTAGTGCAGCGAATACTGGAACGGGATCTGCTGATAGGGGACCGTGCCCGGGTACTTCGGCACGGGGAGCTGCATGGTCTCAAAATCGAGGAAATAAAGCGGATAAGAGAGCGTTGACAGAAAACCTCGGATCGCCGCCTCGTCCGTATAGGTCCCCTTGTCGTGCAGCGGGAAGTCGATCTGCTGCAGCTGCGTTTTGTTGGAAGCGCGCCCGTGCCGGATCAGATCTTCAAATGACACGTCTCCGTCGAAATAACAATCCAGCGCCTTTTTGAGCGGAAAGCGGTACAGATCGAACACGTTGGGTTTCGGCAGCGCGCGGGTGCAGTAATCCCAGTATTCGCAGCCGTAGGGATCGCTGCAGCGCTCCGAAATGTCGATCTCCGGCTCCGTATCCCGTTCCAGCACGTCGGCAGCAGTTTGCAAAAGCCCCGGGACGTTGCGCTCCTCAAAGGGCAGCCAGGAGGAAACGTCCGTTACCTTGAACAGTTCCTCAAGGCGCAGCGTGCCGTCGAACACGTATTCGTTGTTGATCGTGACGAGATAGGTCCCTGTCACGTTCACGCCGCAGTTCCGCAGTACGTATTTCTGATAAGCCACGTCCGCCAGATAGACGGTTTTGTCAGGATGGGTGGAGCTCTTCACCTCATAGATCGCCCAGCCGTCCCCCTCTTTTTTCAGAATATCCACGGCGCAGTAGAGCCCATCAAAGGAGAACGCCGCTTCGC
>CAMVBD010000268.1 GCA_947165615.1 uncultured Clostridia bacterium
AAGTCTTCCTCGGCGTCTTCTAACCGCATGGCCCACGAAATGTCGCCCGGGATGACCACGGTGTCGCCGTCCGTAATCAGCGTGCGCCAGTTGTGTTCCAGTTTTTCCACATAGCCGGTCCAGCCGGGGAATACGTCCATGGGCTTGTCCGCGCCCAGCGACAGGTGCGTATCCGCAATCGTAAACAGCGCCATCCGATCCCCTCCCGACGTCAAGAATTTCCTGTATAGCAGTATAGCAGAAGCCGTCGGAAATTGCAAGAGAAAAGCAAGGGGAGGCGCACGGCGCACCGCAATGGTAGCACGGCACACCCGCGCCGTCTCGCGGAGCCGAAGGCGGGAATGAGGCCGACGAATTGGGTTATATGGATGCAAGACGGCACTTTTGGCCTCATTTCCCCTGAGGATTCGCCCCGACGCATCCGGTCAACGGATAACGATACGTTTCCCACGCGGGCCCGCCGTCTGAACGCGCAGTGTCGCCGGAAGCCTATTCGACGAAAGCGACCCGTCGGGGGAGATCCGCCCGAAATAAACACATCCGTATACCGGGACCCCATCCCGTCGGTCGGATCCCCGCCCATCCGGCCCGCGAGACGGCAGGGGTCTGCCGTGCTACCATATGCAGACGGCACGGTGCTGCCGCGTCCTTCTTTTCCCTCTTTACAAAATCCGTTTTCTTTGATATAATAAATATTCAAACGCGGGCGGGATACCCGCCGCAAAAGGAGCAAGTTATGGAAACCATTGACGTTGTCAAGCGCATGCCGATGATCCCGCTCAGGGGACTGATTCTGTTTGATATCGGAAGAAGATCCTCGATCGCGGCGCTGGAGGCCGCGTCCAAAGGTCGGGGCGAGGTCTTTTTGCCCTTGCAGAAGGAGGCCCTGCAGGAGGACCCCGAGCAGGAGGACCTGTACGAGATCGGCGTCGTCGCCACCGTTGAGCAGACGCTGACGCTCAGGGACCTCAAGGACCGCACGGTACGGGTCATCGTGTCGGGCGTGGCGCGGGCAAAACTGCTGTCCATGTCCAAATCCAAGGCCTATTACACCGCCGAGGTGCTGGTGCTGCAGGAGGACACGACCCTGCCGCCGGACGTGCGCCGCAGCAAAAAGATCTACGAGGCCGCGTGCGTGTACGGCGTGCGCCGCGCATTCCAGAATTACTGCAAGTTTTCGACCGCCCTTGCCCCCGACGTGCCCGAAATGGTGCTGTCCGGCGACGGCGCGTCCGCCATGGGCGACTACATCGCCATGAACCTCCCCCTGCCGCTGAAAAGCAAGCAAAAGCTTTTGGAGACGACGAACCTCTACGAGCGCCTGCGGTATCTGACCGCCGTTTTGCAGGAGGAGGCGCAGATCTTAGAGGAGGAAGAGCGCATCCACAATATGGTGGACGAAAATATGGACCGCAACCAGCGGGAGTACTACCTGCGGGAGGAAATGCGCGTCATCAGCGAGGAGCTGGGCGAAGAGACCGACGACGCCATGCGGCTGGAAGAGGCCGTCCGGAACAGCAAAATGCCCGACGCCAACAAGGAAAAACTGCTTGCGGACGTGAACCGTCTGCGCCGCACGCAGAACGCCTCCGCCGACTATACGGTGCTGTTGTCCTATATTGAAAAATGCCTCGAGATCCCGTTTGGGATCTATACCAAAGAAAACCGCAATCTTGTCAAAGCCTCCAAGATCCTCGAGCGCGACCACTACGGGCTTAAGGACGTCAAGGAGCGCATTACCGAAATGCTGGCGGCGGAGATCGTTTCTCCCGCGCTCAAGGGGCAGATCCTTTGCCTTGTCGGCCCGCCCGGCGTGGGCAAGACCAGCATTGCCAAATCGGTCGCCGAGGCCACGGGCAGAAAATACGTCCGCGTGGCGCTGGGCGGCGTCCATGACGAGGCGGAGATCCGCGGCCACCGCCGCACCTATCTCGGCAGCATGCCCGGGCGCATCATTTCCGCCCTGATCGAAGCGGGCAGCCAGAACCCCCTCATCCTGCTGGACGAGGTGGACAAGATCGGCATGGACCACCGCGGCGACCCGGCGTCCGCCCTGCTGGAGGTCCTCGACAGCGAGCAGAACTTCAGTTTCAAGGACCACTACATCGACATGCCGGTGGACCTGTCCCGCGTGCTGTTCGTGACCACCGCCAACGACAAATACGCCATCCCCGCGCCGCTTCTCGACCGCATGGAGGTCATCGACCTGCCGGGGTACACGTTTGAGGAAAAGGTGCACATCGCAAAGCGGCACCTGATCCCAAAGCAGATGAAGCTGCACAACCTCGACAAAACGCAGTTCAAAATCACGGACTCGGGGCTGCGGGGCCTGATTGAAGGCTACACCCGCGAAGCCGGCGTGCGCGTGCTCGAGCGCCGCATAGCCGCCTTGTGCCGCAAGGAGAGCGTGCGGCTTGCCAAGGGCGAGGAGGGGCTTTTGACCGTCTCCGACCGCGACCTCGAGGGGCTTTTAGGCCCGCGCAAATTCCGTCCCGAGGACAAAAAGCGCGCCGACGCCGTGGGCGTCGTCAACGGCCTTGCGTGGACCAGCGTCGGCGGGGAACTCTTACGCGTCGAGGTCCTCATCATGGACGGCACCGGCAAACTGGAACTCACGGGGTCGCTGGGCGACGTCATGAAGGAGTCCGCCCGCGCCGCGGTCAGTTACATCCGCTCCAAGGCAGGCTCTCTCGGAGTCGATCCCGATTTTTATAAGAATAAGGACATCCACATCCACTTCCCGGAGGGCGCGGTGCCCAAGGACGGCCCCTCCGCCGGCGTCACGGTCACAAGCGCCGTGGTCTCGGCCCTGACCGGCTGCCCCGCCAAAAGCGACGTCGCCATGACCGGCGAAATCACCCTGACCGGGCGCGTCCTGCCCATCGGGGGCCTGCGCGAAAAGAGCATGGCCGCCTACCGCGAGGGCATGAAGACCGTCCTCATCCCCGAGGGCAACGTCCCCGACCTTGCCGAGGTCGACGAAGCGGTCAAGGCGAAGCTCCGCTTCTTGCCCATGAAGACCGCCGAGGACGTCTTAAAGGAAATTTTAGTGTGACCTCTGACGCTGGTGCGCGGTTTCATCGTAGGGGCCGACGCCCACGGCGGCCCGCGAAGGAAATGTTCCCGGCGTTGCGGGACGTCCGGGCGACGAGCCGGGTAAAGATACTTTAATTGTTACTTGGTATATTCGTCGACTTGCCGGATTCGGTCATTTTTTACCGTATCCCGCGCGGGCCGCCGAGGTTGCGGGTCGCCGGTGGCGACCTCTGCGAAGCAGAAGCACCGACCGAGCCGGGAGGCGAGAAGCGGGTCCCCAGTGGGGACCTCTGCCGCAGGCAGAAGCAACGACCGCGCGGGCCGCCGAGGGCGTCGGCCCCTACAAAAGGAAAACCCGGCCCGTTCCGGTTAACCGGACGGGCAGGCAGGACGGCACGGGTTGCGGGTCGCCGGTGGCGACCTCTGCGAAGCAGAAGCAACGACCGAGGCGGC
>CAMVBD010000269.1 GCA_947165615.1 uncultured Clostridia bacterium
GGATGGAAGTCGCGTTTGGACAGCGCGGCGTACAGCCCGACAGCCACCCCTGCAAGGACAAGCAGGGACAGGACGATCAGCACGGCGCGCTTTTTGCCGCCGCGCTTTTTGAGGACGGGCGGCGGGACCTCCGTTTTTTCGGTAAAGGACGTCATGCAGTGCAGGCAGAACCGCGCGTTCTCCTGCAACTGCGCCCCGCAGACCGGGCAGACGCCGTTTTCGGGTCGGTTCATCCCAGCGTCTCCCCCGTATACTCAAAAAGCAGGCCGTTGACCCCGACCACGGTCATCCCGTTTAAGATCCCGTAGATCACCACGCAGTCAAACGGGTCCTTGGCGTACAGCGGCGGGTAGCCCGTGCGCTTTAAAAGCGTCTGCGTCTCTTCATACGTCAGCCCCATGGCGAGCGTCAGGCACAGCACCTTGTTTCGGACGGGGTGCAGGCGCACGCCCGAAAAGATTTGATACGCGTAGATCTCGCTGAGTTCCGACCGTCCGATCACGTCGCTTTTTTCGAGTCCCTTTTCCTTTAGGCACTGTGTCAGCGCGGACGACAGCGACAGGCTTTGCAGAGACGACGCGTTTTCTTCATAAAAAGCGCGGTAATCCGAAAAGCCGGACAGGGCTTTTAAGATCTCTTCGGTGTTTTTCATGCCGGTCGCCTCCCATTTGTTTTCATTTTATTGTAGCACGCGGACCTTTTTCTGTCAATATGCCCGCAGCATAGGACGCGGAGCCGCAAAACAGGTATAATAAGACCCGTCCGGGCGGACGGGCCGTTTTTGTTATTCCTTCGGCATGTGCCGAAGCGCGTATTCGCAGCACTGCACGACGACCTTGTTGAAGGATGTGTCGTTTTCATCCGCGATCTTCTGCAGCCGCTCGATCAGACTGTCCGGCATCCGGATGGTTTTGTTGGAGTTTTTTTCCTTTTTGACCGTAAACGCCGCGTTGTCCATATCGGTTCCCCCGTTTCCATATCCTTTCTTATTATTGTATTGCAAAATCAGTCCAAATTATACAAGTATTTTTTAATTGCAGTTTAACTTGCAATTTTGAATGTTCCATGCTATACTGAAAAAAAATGAAAGGAAGATTCTGATGAACCGCTCTTTTATCAATCGCACGCTCTGCCTGTTTCTTGCCGCGATGCTGGTGCTTTGCGCCTCCGCCTGCGGCAACGGGGCAAACGGCAAAGCCAAGAACCTGCTCCCCTGTTCCCTGACCTTCGGCATGACCTATGACGCATTCAAGACGGCCCTGTCCGAAAACGGGATCACCGCGCCGGAACTGACCGAAGCGAAATACAACACGGGCTTTACGACCGAAGGACTGTTCGTGCTTTCCGACGCGCGGGAACCCGCCGCTTTCGACTGGTCGTTTATGCATTCCGAGACTCTGTCAAACGGCTGGAAAGCGGACGTCAGCCGGTATAACGACGCGGACCCCGCCCTGTACTTTGCTTTCAACGAGGACCGGGCGCTGTATCAGGTCGTGTGCATCTTCGACGGTCTTGACGCCTTCCAAACGGAAACGCGGGAACTGGAAGCCTTTTTGAACGGCTTTTTCCCGGCAGACGGAATCCGCACCGAGGGCGCGAGCGTGCTGTATACGTCCGGTACGCTTTCCGCCGAACTGGAGCGCGACAGGGATCTGGATTGCCTGTTCTATACGCTGACCGACAGCACATACAATACAGTCTCGGAAAAGGTTCCGGAGGAAACGGGGCCCTCTGAAGACGAAATCCGCAGGGCCGTTGCCGAAGTCATCGACTCCACCCCGCAGTACGCGGAATGGTCCGCCGTGTCCATCGGAAGAATGATCACGAGGGTCTTCGACGACTATACGCTGGAAGTCGAGCCCGTGGGAGGCTCCGTCTATAACGCCACGATCTCAGGAACCTACGTCCCGATCGCAGATATGCCCAATTATCTGCTGCAGGGCGCGATCACCTACCGTGTGGACATCGAGGCCCGTACCTGCGTCGTCGTGAACGACCCCGACAACATCAACGGCATCCTGACGTCTTACGTCTTCAACTGACGGTGCGCCGGATTTTTCAAGTACAGAAAAACAGATCGCCCGCGCGGAGTTCCGCGCGGGCTGGTTTTTTACAGGGCTTCGAGCAGATCCCGGACGCTTTGAAAGCGCTTATCCGGGCTGACGGCGGTGCAGGTCAAAACAAGGCGTCCGGCTTTTCCGGGCGCAAGCGTTTTGCTCGGGTGGCTTCGTGTGAGCAGGACGTTTAAGAGCACGCCGAGGGCGTAGACGTCGGTCCGGGGATCGCTTTGCCCGAGTCCCTGCTGCTCCGGCGGCGCGTAGCCCAAAGTGCCGAGCGCAACGGTGTCCGTCCCGTCGGGCTTTACCGCGCGGGCGATGTCAAAGTCGATGAGGACCACGCGCCCGTTATTTCCGATCACCACATTTTCGGGCTTTACGTCCCGGTGAACAAAGCCCCGCTTATGCAGGGTCATCAGCGCCGCGCCGACGCCGGACAGCACGGTCTTTGCGCCCCGGTAGGTAAAGGCGCCGCCCTCGAGCGCCTCGGCTGCCGTAACGCCGTCGACGTACTCCGTCAGGACCGCGTACCCGTCGGAAAGCGGGTAGACGTCGTAGACCTCGGGGAGATTCTGCTGCCGGACGGTCATGAGCAGGCGGTAAACGTCCGGACTCCCCGTTCCCTTTCGCAGTACCACCCGGCGCCCGAGCGAAACGTGACGCAGCAGCAGGCAGGGCGCATCTTCTTTGTTTGTCAGGCTGCGGACGAGCACAAAGTCGCGCCGGACGTCCCGGAGCAGGTCTTCAAAGGTCATGCGTCTCCCCTCCTTTTTGTCTCATTATACCACACACCGCCCAAAGGGGCAAGGAAAACGAGAAAAAACCGCGGCATTGTCAATATTTTTTCATTATTCGCTTGCAAACATCCTTCTCTTGTGCTAAAATATGTAAGGTTAAACGGTACCAAGCGCAAAAGCATTGGTTTTTGCGTAAAAAACGGGTTAATTAAGCCAAAGGCTAATAATAATTTGGAGGAAAAAACATGAGCAAAAAGTATGTGTACCTCTTCACCGAGGGCAACGCCAACATGCGTGAACTCCTCGGCGGCAAGGGCGCCAACCTCGCGGAAATGACCAACATCGGTCTTCCGGTCCCGCAGGGCTTCACCATCACCACCGAAGCCTGCACCCAGTATTACGAGGACGGCAGACAGATCAACGCCGAGATCCAGGCGGAGATCATGGAGTACATTGCCAAGATGGAAGAGATCACCGGCAAAAAGTTCGGCGATAAGGAAAATCCCCTGCTCGTTTCCGTGCGCTCCGGCGCAAGAGCGTCCATGCCCGGCATGATGGACACCATTCTGAACCTCGGTCTGAACGAGGACGTCGTCCACGTGCTGGCCGAAAAGTCCAACAACCCCCGTTGGGCGTGGGACTGCTACAGAAGATTCATTCAGATGTATTCCGACGTCGTTATGGAAGTCG
>CAMVBD010000270.1 GCA_947165615.1 uncultured Clostridia bacterium
GAAATGCGGATCTCCGCCGGTTGCCCGGTTTTAAGAGGTGAGGATTCCCGGTCATAGCGGTTATCCACAAACACAGCGTAGGTGCGCGCTTCCTCCTGCTGCGTCGTCTCGGTATAAATGATGGCGTTCGCTTCATATGTATCGGAGAAATTGCCGCGTTCCACGGGCGCGGTCACGACCGCGGGCCGGTTCTTGATCGAGTGCAGCACCGCGATCACAGCGATCAGCAGGGCAAGGAGCACGACGCCTGCAACGACGAGGAGCATCCGGCTGCGAAGAATCTGCATGGGTTCGATCTTCTGTTTGCGGGTGGTGCTTTCCGTTTTTCTCTCTGCCGGTCGGGACGTGACGCGTCCGGCTCCGGCGGCGGAATTTCTGCCGAAGGACGTCTGCCTTTTTTTGTTGTTATCGGGGATCAGGATCGACTCGGTCTGTTTGCCGCTCTTTTTTTGCTCCGGGGGCTTACTGATGATCTGCGTCGGGATCCTGCTGTCGTCAATGTCAAAAATGCCGGTAATACCGGGCAGGTTGCTGCTTCGTTCATTCGCCATACCGTTATCCTCCGTTTGCGGGTATCATGTTCTATTTTATATTATACATCATATAAATAAAAAAGGAAGAGAAAAAAAGAAAAAATTCGATAAAAAGTGAGTTATTTATGCGAAAAATGCGGTATTTTTGTATAATGTTGGTGTGTCTCTCGCTGTTTTCCGCCTGTCGGCGGAATTCCCGGTTTGATTACTCGGAACTCTCCAGGCGCCTTGGGGAAGTCAATGAATCGTTTGCCTTCCGGGAGTCGGATCTGTTTTTCTCCGACGGGACCTATTACGTCTATTACGGCTTTACTGCGGAAAATGATATGCTTCTGACCTTAAAAGAGGATGAAACAGGGCTCTTGTCGGAGGTCACGCTTTCGCTTGACGGCGACTGTCCGGATGCCGTACCCATATTCCGGACGTTTTCTCTGGTCCTTGCCGATCTGTTTATTCCCGACGTCGACGGCACGGCTTTGGCAGCGGAGCTCGGTCTTGACGTTCCCGACGAAATCCTGTCCGCGCGCACGGCCCGCTGTGCTTGCGGATTCTACCGCGCAGACTTTTTCGGAACGGAACAGGGGGCTGTTTTTGCGCTGAAATACGGCGAACTATACGAAAAAAGCACTTGACTTTTGTGAAAAAAGGCATATAATAAGGGTATAAATCGTTGACGGAGAAGGCGTCCGACAACAAAGGCTTCCCCAGAGAGGACCGCGTTCGGTGCAAGCGGTCTGTGGCCCCGTCGCGCGTTACCCCTCCCGAGAGCCCCCGAAAAGCGGCAGCCGAAGGGTGGACGTCCGGTCGCGTTAAGACTGTAATGAGCGGCAGGTTTTCCTGCAACTTGGGTGGAACCGTGGAGATTTTTCTTCATCCCAATATTTTTGGGGTGAAGTTCTTTTTTTACCCCGCAAAGAAAGGAAGTTTTGTATGGTAAACGTAAAACTCAGAGACGACGTGCGGCAGTATGAGGATGGCATTTCCGCCCTCGAGATCGCCAAAAGCCTCGGCGCGGGGCTCTTTAAGGCCGTCTGCGTCTGTATGATCGACGGCGAAGTCAAGGACCTGCGCACGCCCATCGAAAAGGACTGCGAGGTCGAATTCCTGACCTTCGATTCCGACGAAGGCAAAAAGGCCTTCCGGCACACCGCGTCGCACGTGCTGGCGCAGGCCGTGAAACGCCTGTATCCAAACGCAAAACTCGCCATCGGCCCCGCCATCGACAACGGGTTTTATTATGATTTTGACGTCGAGCCGTCCTTCTCTCCCGAAGACCTTCTGAAGATCGAGGCCGAGATGAAAAAGATCGTCAAAGAAGACCTCAAACTGGAAAAACTGGAAATGACGCCCGAAGAAGCGATCCGGTTCTATGAGGAAAAGAACGAGCCGTACAAGGTGGAACTCGTCAAAACCCACGCCGAAAAGGGCGAGCCCATCAGTTTTTACAAGCAGGGCGAGTTTATTGAACTCTGCGCCGGTCCCCATATTCCATCCACGGGCGTTATCAAGGCGTTCAAACTGACCTCCGCCACGGGCGCCTACTGGCACGGCGATTCCAAAAACAAGATGCTCTGCCGCGTGTACGGCACCGCGTTCCCGAAAGCGTCGGAACTCGAAGCGTATCTGACGATGCTGGAAGAAGCCAAAAAGCGCGACCACAACAAGATCGGCCGCGAACTGGAGTACTTCACCACGGTCGACTACATCGGTCAGGGGCTGCCGATCCTGCTGCCCAAGGGCGCCAAGGTCATTCAGATCCTGTCCCGCTTTGTGGAGGACGAGGAAGCCCGCCGCGGCTGGCAGCTTACGAAGACCCCCTATATGGCAAAGCGTGAACTGTACAAGATTTCCGGTCACTGGGATCACTATCGCGACGGCATGTTCATCCTCGGCGATCCGGACGATGAGTCCAAGGAATGCTTCGCGCTGCGCCCCATGACCTGCCCGTTCCAGTATCAGGCATATCTCAACCGCGCCCGTTCCTACCGCGATCTGCCCCTCCGGTATGACGAGACGTCCACGCTGTTCCGCAACGAGGACTCCGGCGAAATGCACGGACTTATCCGCGTTCGCCAGTTTACGATCAGTGAAGGACACCTGATGTGCACGCCCGAACAGTTGGAGCAGGAATTCCGCGCGAGTCTTGAACTTGCCATCTATATGCTCAAGGCCGTCGGTCTGTATGAGGACGTCTCTTACCGCTTCTCGCAGTGGGACCCGAACGACCGTGACAAGTATATCGGCACCGAGGAAGAGTGGGACGAGGTCCAGGGCATGATGGGCCGCATCCTCGACGACCTCGGCGTGCAGTACAAGATCGGCGTCGGTGAAGCCGCGTTCTACGGCCCGAAGCTCGACATCCAGATCAAAAACGTCTTCGGCAAGGAAGACACGCTTATCACGATCCAGATCGACAAACTGATCGCCGAAAAGTTCGGCATGGAATACACCGACCGCGACGGTCAGAAAAAGAACCCCATCATCATCCACCGCACGTCTATCGGCTGCTATGAGCGTACGCTTGCGCTCATCCTCGAAAAGTACGCCGGCGCCATGCCGCTGTGGATCGCACCGACGCAGGCCATCCTGCTGCCCATCGCCGACCGCCATTTCGACGCCTGCGACGCCGCCAAAAAGACGCTGGAGGCGGCAGGGCTTCGCGTGGAGGTGGACTACCGCAACGAAAAACTCGGCTATAAACTCCGCGAGGCGCAGCTGCAGAAGATCCCCTATATGCTTGTCGTCGGCGACAAGGAAGCGGAGGAAGGCACGCTTTCTGTCCGCAAGCGCGGCGAAGGCGATATTGGCTCCATGTCTGTCGAGGACTTCAAAAACCTTGCCGTCAAGGACGTCAAAGACCTTGCCATTTGGTAAATCCCCGTATAAAGAAAGGGGCTGTAAAAAAACAGCCAGACAAAAAAGACCTCCGAGGCCACAAATTGG
>CAMVBD010000271.1 GCA_947165615.1 uncultured Clostridia bacterium
ATCCGGGCGCGTCCGGCGACAGCGGCGAGCGCGTCGTGTACGACGCCGACTGGGAAAAACAAGCCAAAGCGCAGGCCGGAAAAATCGACGATATGCGCCGGTCCGGCGTTACCACCGCCGGGACCAACCTCGGTTCCACCTTCCGCTTCGCCGGAAACGGCGGGGACGATTCGCCTGCCGGACAAAAAACCGGGACCGCGTCCCGTCCGTCCGGCGCCGCGTCGCGCGTCAGCCACGAGGATTTTCTGACCCCCGTCATCGGCGCGCCGGAGCCCGAAAAGGTCAAAAAAGAGACGCGCTCGGTGCGTCCGCTGGCCGAAAACGCGGATGAAACGCTGACGAATCAGGAAAAAGAACAGGTCGAAAACGCGGTGCTGGAACTCTTTTCCCCCGCGACCGACGCCGATAAAGCCTTTCGTGAAAAATGGGCGGATACCGTTTCAAGGGCGCAGAAGCGCAAAGAAAAACTGGAAGAGGAAAATAAAAAAGAAAACGCGCGGCTTCGCTCGGAAGAGAAGCAGCGGGAAAAGGAGCAGCAAGTGGCAGCAAGCGATTACCGTTGGACGTCGTCCGGAAGGGGAAGCCGGGACCCGAACAGGGAGATCCCGGAAGTCCGGTTCCAGCCGAGACAAAGGACGGACGTCCCCGATGAAAGCGATCTTGTAGAGCGCATCGCCGTGGACGATACGCCCGAAGCAATGATCTATAAAAAAGGGAAGGGCGAAAAACTCGCCTTCTCCATGAAATCCAAATTCTCCAAAGAGGGCGTCAAACGCTTTTTCCGGGGCGTGTTCCCGGGCAAGGGCGATTCCGGCGGCGAAAAGGCGAGAAAGATCTTCCGCCTCGCTATGTTTTTTGTCATGATCGGGGCGCTTGTGGTGTTTATCCTCACCTTTACCCCGTGGTTCAAGATGCACAGAGACAACAAGCATTTTACGGATGAGATCGCAAGCCTTGAAAACCTGACGCCCGAGGAGCAGGCGGAACTGTGGGTGCAGATCCGCGCCCAGTATCCGGACGTCGACTTCCCGGAGGGTATGAACGTCAAGTTCGCCTACCGGTACGCCATGAACCAGGACGTGGTCGGCAGGGTCGCCATCGAGGGGCTGGGCCTTGACACGGTGCTTGTGCAGGGGCCGGACGACGACTACTATCTGTACCGCGACATGTTCAAACAAAAAAGCCGCTACGGTACGCCCTACGTCAAGGCCGACTCCCGAATGGGCAAAGACGACCTGAGCAAAAATATCATCATTTACGGGCATAATACCCACGACGGCCTGATCTTCAACATTCTGGAGCGCTACGCGGAAACGGCGCAGACGATGCGGGATTACCCGATCATCACGCTTGACACCCTGTTTGAGACCACCAAATGGAAAATCTTTGCCGTCATGCTGACAAACGCGAACCCCGCGGACGACAACGGCAAAATATTTGATTATCTGTATTCCGATTTTTATTCCTACACCCATTTCATGCACGTCGTAAACGGCATGAAAGAACGGTCCATGATCCACACCGGCGTCGACGTCAACGAAAACGACCGGATCCTTACCCTGTACACCTGCTACCGTTACCAGTTCGACAGCGGACGCCTCGTGATCGTCGCACGGCAGCTCAGAGAAGGCGAAAGCGAGGAGATCAACAAAAACGCCGTCTATTATGACGACAGCGCCTATTTCCCCGCCGCCTATTACGGGGAGCCGGAGACGACGGCGCCCACGACCGAACAGCCGTCCGAAACGACGCCCGCGACCGAAGGCGAGTCTGTGACCGAAGCCCTTTCCGAAACGCCGGACGAAGCAAGTCCGACCGAGGGCGCGGCGGAGCCGGCGGAGCCGGCCGAGCCGGCAGAACCGGAAGAAACGCCCGGGGAAGACGAACGGGACGACGGACCCGAAGACGAAGAATAGTTTTCCGGCGGGCTATTCCGCTGTGTATGTGAAGAGAAAGGAACGTTATGAAAACGAAAATCTTTATTCTGGGAGTCAACGAAGAAAAGCGCGACCGCGCCTTTGAGGCAGTCCTGAACAAGACCTTCGCGCCCATTATGGCGCCGGAGGACGGCGTTATGAGTTTTCCCGCCGTCAAGGACGCCACAGCCGCCATCGGCAGGGCGTTTTCGGACTCCGACGCCGTCTTCTTTTTGGTAAACGTCGACAAGTACGGCGATATCAAGCAGGTCCTCTGCCGCGCCTTCGGTTTGGAACTGACGGTCCGCGAACAGCTGCTGTTCGGCGCCGAGCAGTCCGCGCCGGAACTGGAAGAACAGGACGTGCATTTTTCCGTCACCCACGCGGGCGTGCCCGAAAACGGGGACGTCTTTGTGCTGGCGGACAGCCTGTACGCCGGCTTTGCCGCCAGACGCGGCCGTCAGACGCTGTTCCTGCTGCCCTATGAGCGGGAGCGCACCGGCGTGCTGCTGACGAATCAGATCATCCCCTATCTCAAAGAGAAATACCGCGCCGTTCTCTCGCCCGATCCCATCCGGTATTACTCCGTGGAGGAACTCCGGGACGCCATGGTGCGGCAGGACATCAAGATCGCCGTGGCGGGCACCAAGACCGAAAGCCTGTTCCGCCGCTTTGTCGGCGTCAATCCCGAACTGTCCGAACGCGTCGTCACGGTGCGCAAGGCCACGCCCCGCGGCAACACCCCGCCCGGCGAGCACATCGTCAACCTCTCCATCACAGCCGCCGAATTCCTCGGTCTGCCCTACGGCGTCGCCATGTCCAACGCCTATTACACCGGCGACGATCCCGCGGCGCCCAAGACCGTGTATCTGGCCGTAACCAACGAGGAGGAGACCACGCTCCGGAAACTGACCTCTTTTTACGGGGAATCCACCGCGGACTTTTTGTTCCGCTGCTGCCGGGAACTGTGCTCGCTCCTGACCGAGATCATCAACGCCGACGCGGGGCTTATCAAAAAAGACCCCAAAAAAGAAGAAAAAGACAAGAAAAAGAAGGGCCGCCTGAAGGCCGCCATCGCCGTCGTCCTCGTCCTCATCCTCGCCCTTGCGGGAGGTACGTGGTATTACTTCAACAAGCACAACTACACGCTGCAGGATTGGCTGCAGAAATATCTGCCCTTCCTGTACAGCGAAGAGGACCTGGGGAACCTGGACCCCTCTCATGAATCCGTCGATCCCGCTCTGCTGACCGACGGCACCGCCGCTCCCGAGACCGAGGCGCCGACTGAAACCGAAGCGCCGACTGAAACCGAAGCGCCGACCGAAACCGAACAGACGGAAGGCGAATCGACGGACTCGTCGGAAATCTGACAGGAAGGACGTGATGTCCGTGCATCCGAACAAAAAAGGCGTATCGGTCCTGCTGGCCGCGGTCCTGCTGACGGTCCTGCTGGTCCCGGTCTACCGGTCCTCCGTGCACGCCAAAAAACTTGCGCTTCTCGGCGACGCCAACCTCAACAGCGAGTATGACGCCGG
>CAMVBD010000272.1 GCA_947165615.1 uncultured Clostridia bacterium
AACGCTTGCGGCGCAGCTATGTACGGAGTTCAAGGAATTCTTTCCGCATAACGCCGTCGAATACTTTGTTTCTTATTACGACTATTATCAGCCGGAGGCCTATATCGCGTCGACCGACACGTATATCGAGAAGGATTCCGCCATCAACGATGAGATCGACCGGCTTCGCCATTCCGCGACCAGCGCTCTGTCCGAACGGCGGGATGTGATCATCGTTGCGTCCGTGTCCTGTATCTATTCCCTCGGCAGCCCGATCGACTATCGCAAAATGGTGATTTCCGTTCGGCAGGGCGCCGAAATGGAACGGGACTGGCTGATCCGCCGCCTGGTGGAGATCCAGTACGAGCGCAACGATCTGGATTTCTCGCGCAACAAATTCCGCGTCAAGGGAGACGTTGTGGATATCTTCCCCGTCTATTCCGGCGATACCGCGATCCGCATCGAATTCTTCGGCGACGAGGTCGACCGGATCTGTGAGTTCAACCCGACGACCGGGGACGTCAAAAACACGGTCTCGCACGTCGCCATCTATCCCGCGTCGCATTACGTCGTTTCACCCGATAAGATGGAACGCGCGATATCCGAGATCCTTGCGGAGATGGAGGAACGGGAAAAGGAATTCACCGACGCCGGGAAGCTCATCGAAGCGCAGCGCATCCGCCAGCGTACCGAATACGATATGGAAATGCTGCGGGAGACGGGCTTCTGCAAGGGGATCGAAAACTATTCCCGCGTCATGTCCGACCGCGCGCCCGGCAGCGCGCCGTTCACGCTTCTCGACTTCTTTCCGGACGATTATCTGCTGTTCGTGGATGAAAGCCACGTGACCCTGCCGCAGGTACGCGGCATGTTCGGCGGCGACCGTTCCCGCAAGGAGTCTTTGGTCGAATTCGGCTTCCGTCTGCCGTCCGCTTTCGATAACCGCCCGCTGACCTTTGACGAGTTCTATGAACGGACTCACCAGAAAATTTTTGTGTCCGCCACCCCCGGTCCCTTCGAGTACGACAAAGCGCAGAACGTCACGGAACAGGTCATCCGTCCGACCGGTCTGCTCGATCCCGAGATCGAAGTGCGTCCAGTGGAGGGACAAATCGACGATCTCATTTCCGAGATCCATCTTCGTACCGAGAAAAAACAGCGCGTGCTTGTGACGACCCTGACGAAGAACATGGCGGAAAATCTGACCGATTACCTGCGCGATTACGGCGTCAAGGTCCGCTATATGCACCACGACGTCGACACCATGGAGCGCATGGAGATCATCCGCGACCTGCGTATCGGCGAATTCGACGTGCTGATCGGCATAAATCTCCTGCGCGAAGGACTCGATATTCCGGAAGTGTCTCTCGTCGTGATCCTTGACGCGGACAAGGAGGGCTTCCTGCGCAGCGAAACGTCCCTGATCCAGACCGTCGGCCGCGCCGCGAGAAACGCGGAGGGCAAGGTCATCATGTATGCCGATACGGTCACGCCCTCCATGGAGCGCGCGATCCGCGAGACCTACCGCCGCCGCGAAAAGCAGCAGGCGTATAATGAAGCGCACGGCATCGTCCCCGAAACCATTGTCAAGGACATCCGTGAGATTTTGGAGATCTCGGGTACCCATAAGGCCGCGCGCGTCGACGGCATGAAACTGAGCAAGAAAGAAAAAGAAGATCTGATCCTGCGTCTGACAAAGGAAATGAAGGCGGCCGCCAAGATCCTCGATTTCGAAAACGCCGCTTATATCCGCGACAAGATCAGAAAACTGCAAAACGGAGAATAATATCTATTTATGAACAATAATTGCGTCATTCGCATTTTGGGTGCGAAGGAACATAATCTGAAAAACGTCGATCTGGAACTCCCGCGCGACAAGATGATCGTCTTTACGGGATTGTCCGGCTCCGGAAAATCCACGCTCGCTTTCGATACGATCTACGCCGAGGGACAGCGGCGCTACGTGGAATCCCTGTCTTCCTATGCCCGCCAGTTTTTGGGGCAGATGGAAAAGCCGAACGTCGAACTCATTGAAGGATTATCGCCCGCCATATCCATTGATCAGAAGACAACCTCCAAAAATCCCCGCTCCACGGTCGGTACCGTCACGGAGATCTATGACTATCTGCGGCTTCTTTACGCCAGAGTCGGCATCCCGCACTGTCCCATCTGCGGCAAGGAGATCCGCGGACAGTCCGTCGATCAGATGACGGACCGCGTCATGGCGCTGCCGGAGGGAACTCGTTTTATGATTTTGGCGCCGGTCGTGCGCGCCAGAAAAGGGGAGCACGTCAAGGTCTTTGAGTCCGCCCGCCGTCAAGGGTATGTGCGCGCCCGCGTGGACGGGGAAATGCGCAGTCTTGACGAGGAGATCAAGCTTGCAAAAAACAATAAGCACGTCATCGAGATCGTCGTCGACCGTCTTGTGATGAAGCCCGGGCTCGAATCGCGCCTTGCGGATTCTCTGGAAGCGGCGCTCGCGCTCGGCGACGGCATTGTCAACGTCGCTGTAAACGATGGGGAGGAAATGCTTTTCTCGCAAAAGTTCGCCTGCCCGGACCATGACGTCAGTTTCGGCGAGCTTTCCCCCCGTATGTTCTCCTTCAACAATCCCTTCGGCGCCTGCCCCAAGTGCCTCGGCCTCGGCGTTTTCAAAAAAGTCGCGCCGGAACTCATCCTGCCGGACAAGAATTTGTCCATCAACAAAGGCGCCGTCCACGGGTGCGGCTGGTCCAGCGACAAGTACGGCACCATTGCGCGAATGTACCTCGAGGGTGTTGCCGACCGGTACGGCTTTACAATGGATACCCCCGTCAAGGATATTCCAAAGGAAGGGATCAACGCCATTCTATACGGTACAGGGACCGAAAAACTGAAACTCACACGCCGTCTGCCGACCGGCGTTACAAAATATGAAGCGCCGTTTGAGGGCGTTATCAATAATCTGGAGCGCCGCTATAAGGAGAGCACCAGCGATTGGGCGCGGTGGGAGATCGAACTGTTTATGACCGATCATACCTGCCCAGACTGCGGCGGCGCGCGCCTCAAGAAAGAAATGCTTGCCGTCACCGTCGGAGGAAAAAGCATTTACGAGTTTACAGAACTCAGTATTTCGGAGGAGATCGCGTTTCTCGACGCGCTGAAACTCACCGAACGAGAGGAATTCATCGCCCACGGCATCATCAAGGAGATCAAGGCCCGTCTGTCTTTCCTGCAAAGCGTCGGCCTCGATTATCTGACGCTCGCGCGCTCCGCCGGAACGCTGTCGGGCGGCGAGGCCCAGCGCATCCGCCTCGCGACCCAGATCGGTTCGGGGCTGATGGGCGTCTGCTACATCCTCGACGAGCCCTCGATCGGCCTGCACCAACGCGACAATTCCAAGCTTCTCCGGACGCTGCGCGAGCTGACCGATCTCGGCAATACCCTGATCGTCGTCGAACATGACGAGGAGACCATGTACGCTGCCGATT
>CAMVBD010000273.1 GCA_947165615.1 uncultured Clostridia bacterium
ACCACGACCGAGGGCAACCTCCCGCTCTCCGACATCGTTTTTGACGTCTACCGGGTCCCGGAAGCGGTCAACGTCTCGGAGGCCCCGACCGAGGAGGCGGTTGCCCGCTTTGCCGTGGACGAAAACCTCGTCGGCACGGTCACGACGGACGAGACCGGCTACGCAAACCTCGCCATTCCCGACGACGGCGTTTACATGGTCGTCGAACGCCCGAACGCAAAGGTCAAGGCTCCCGCGCCGCCGTTTTGGTTCACGCTGCCCATGCCGGTCGAAGTCCCGGCGCCCGACGGCGAAAGCGAAACGGACGTCGTCGTCACCTATACGGACGTCGCCGCCGTCTATCCCAAAAACGAGCCGGTGCCCCCGCCGGACGTTCCCCCGGACATCCCGCCGCCGGACGAAAGCGTCAAGGGACGTTTTCAGATCGTCAAGCACGCTGAATTTGACGAGACCCGCCTGCTTCCGGGCGCAAAGTTCCTTGTCTGCCGCGCTGCCGCCGCCTATGACGACGAAGACAGCGTGCGCATCGTTACGGTCAACGGCGTCAGCCTGGCCGTCGTGCCGGTCACGGTCGACGGAGCGGACCTGACCCTGACGACGGATGAAAACGGCGAAGCCCTGTCGCCGGAACTGTCCTGCGGACGCTATTACCTGATCGAGACCGAGGCGCCGGTCGGCTACGAACTGCCGGAAGACGCCTTCCCCGTAACGGTCGTCCAGTCCCTCACAAACACGGTCGCGACCGTTCGCGTTCCCAATACCTACGGCGTCAACCTGCCTTCTACCGGCGGCGCCGGAACGGCCCTGCTTTACGCCATGGGCGCCGCGCTTGTCTGCGTGTCCGCCGTCGTCCTCGCGGCAAGGCTCCTTTTCCGCAAAAGGTACGCCGGGGACTGACCGGTTTTTCCGAAAGGTGGTATAACATAACATGAACGACAAAGCAAACAAAAACGCTCCCGAGCCGGTCGAAAGAATCCCGGTCGCGGGCAAGGTGTGGCTCAGCGCCGCGGACTGCATGTGCGGCATGCTCAACGGTCTTCTGACCGGCGGCGGCATGACCTATTTTTACACCAAATTCATGGGGCTGGACGAGGACCTTGCCAGTACCGTGTGGCTCATTTTCGCGATCTGGAACGCCTTCAACGACCCGCTGTTCGGCTACATTTCCGACCGCACGAAATCAAAACTCGGGCGACGCATCCCCTACATCCGCTACGGCTCGCTGTTTTATTCCGCCATCTTCGTCTTTACCTGGTTCCGGTGGCCCTTCGGCGGCAGCCAGACGGTGCTGTTCATCCAGATGCTCGTCTCGCTGTTCCTGTTCGATACCTTTTACACCGCCATCGCGACGTCCCTCTACGTTATGCCCTACACCATGGCGGTCACAAACAAGGCGCGCAGCAGCATTTTTGTCTGGAAGATCGGCTTCAGCCTCATCTCCATGGCGGTGCCGCTGGTCCTGTTCCCGCTCATCCGTCCGGACGTCGGCGAGGACCCCACGACCTTCCGCCTGATCATGGCGGGCATCGGCGTCTTCTCCTTCCTCGTCATTTTCGGCTCCACGTTCTTTTATAAAGAAAAAGTCCAAAATGAGTCCGAAACGCAGATGGGCATTTTCAGATCCGTCATCGAATGCTTCAAAAACCGCTCCTTCGTGGTGTTTGAGATCCTCAGTTTTACCGTTATTTTTATCCAGACCATTCTCATGCAGGGCGTGCTCTATTACTTTGACGAGTTTACGACCCCCATGCCCTTTGCCTTCGGCGCGCTGGCGCTCGGGGCCGTGGGCGGCATTCTGTTCTGGATCTTCATGCTAAAGCCCTGGGGCGTGCGCAAATGCGTCGCCGTCATGTGCGTCACCTTTGCCGCCGCAGCGACCGTCATGTGCGTGCTGGGACAGTATATGCCCGTCGCTTTGGTCGTCTTTTTCCTGACCGGCGTCGGCTTGTACCTTGTGCCCATCATGAACGGCGACGTCATCGACTACGACGAACTGAAAAGCGGCTCCCGGCGCGAGGGCATTTACGCCGGCGTCAACTCCCTCATCACCAAGCCCGCCATCAGCCTTGCCAACGCCGCGTTTTTAATGATCGCCAAATGGTTCGGCTACAACACGGCGCTTGAGGCGGGAAAACAGAGCCCCCTTGCAAAACAGGGCGTGCTGGTCGCGTGGATGGCCATCCCCGCGATCCTTCTGATCCTCTCCGCCGTCGGCATGAAGTTTTATCCGCTGTACGGCAAAAAGTGGGACGAGCAAAAAGCCGAGGTCGCAAAACGTCACGAACAGTAAGGCGTCTCAACAGGCGCTTTTGCCGCGGGGTCTGCCCCGCGGCATTTTGCTATTTACTTTTTTTCCGTCTTGTGATACAATACAAATAATATCCGCAGAAAAGGAGGCGTCCCATGGCATACGACTACGGCTTCGCGTCGGTCTACGACCGCTTTACCGAGAACGCCGAGCCCCAAAAGCGCGGGCGGTGGGCGCTGGAGCTTTTACGGATGCACGGCGTCACGGGCGGCATTCTTTTGGACCTTGCCTGCGGCACCGGAAAAATCACCGAGGCGTACGTAAAAGCCGGGTTTGACGTCATTGGAGCGGATCTCAGCGAGGACATGCTGGACCTTGCCCGCGAGCGCTTCGCCGCCTCGGGCGCGGACGTGCTGCTGCTGAATCAGGATATGCGCGAGCTCGACCTTTTCGGGACTGTCAACGCCTGCGTCTGCACGCTGGATTCCGTAAACCACCTGACCGAGGAAGCGGACGTGCAGCGGGTCTTTGACCGGGTCAGCCTCTTTACGGAGCCCGGCGGCGTCTTCGTCTTTGACGTCAATACGCCCTATAAGCACGAGCACGTTCTCGGCGACAACGCCTTTGTGTACGAGGACGACGGGGCGTTTCTGGTGTGGCAAAACTTTTTCGATCCCGCTTTATGCACCGTGCAGGAACTTTTGGACGTCTTTACCGAAACCCCGGACGGGACGTATCAGCGCGATTCCGACGAGATCACCGAGCGCGCCTATCCCACGGACAGGCTCATCTCTATGCTCAAAACAGCCGGTTTTTCCGGCGTTTCCGTCTACGGCGACCTGACAGACCAACCGCCCGCCGACACCGAGGAGCGCGTCTGGTTCGTCGCCGTCAAGTAACAAAACAGGAAAGAAGCAATATCTATGGTCAACACTTTAGTCAGATGTATTTCCACCGACGGCTCGGTCGTCGTGCTGGCGGAGGACTCCACCGAGATCGTGGAAGCCGCCCGGCTGATCTCCAACACCTCCCGCGTGTGCACCGCGGCGCTCGGCCGTCTTTTGACCGGCACGTCGCTCATGGGCTACATGCTCAAAAACAAGGACGACTCCGTGACCGTGCGCTTTGCCGGCAACGGCGAAGCGGGCTCCCTCATCGCCTCCGCAAAAGCGGACGGCAACGTCAAGGGCTACATTATG
>CAMVBD010000274.1 GCA_947165615.1 uncultured Clostridia bacterium
AGCCCGGAACACAGATACCGCCCGGACGTCGGACGCGGTTCAGCCCTCCGACGCGCCAAAGGCGCAGCCGAAAGACGGCCTGCCGACGCTGGCGCAGCTGGAAGCCTTTTTGCGCAGCGAAAAAAGCGCCGAGGATTTCTCCGGCCGCAGACCGCAGTCGTCCGCCGCCGTCGCCGCGCGGTTCCGCCCGGAACCGCGCGAGGACGTGATCCCGGAACTCGTTTCCCGGGAGGACCGTTTTTCTTCCGGACTGCCGACGCTTTCGCAGTTGACGGATCTGTTGCGCGAAGAGCCGAAAGAGCCCCCGAAAGCGACGCCGCGCGAGCCCGTCCCCGCAAGAAGGCCCGCAGAACCGGCAAAGCCGGAAAAGCAAAGCCTGCCGACGACGGAGCAGCTTGCGGCGCTCCTTGAACAGGAACGCGCCTACGGCAACACGGCGTTTCAGGAAAGCATACGCCGCGCCCGCCAAAACGCCGCGGCCCCGGAGCCGGAAGAAGAAGAGCCCGTAAGCCAAAAAGAAAAAGTCTGCTATATCCCCTACGAGACCTTTGCGGCAGCCTACCATCCGGATTTCTCGGACCCCGCGCCCGAACCGGAAAAAGAAGCCGCGCCCGCGTCGGTCTTTGAGGAGATACCGGAGCCGGAATCTCTCCGCCCGGAGGAATTTGACTTTACGGAAGAACCGGATGAAGGGAAACGACGCGGCGGAAAAAAAAGGTCCGCGGACGCGCACGGGAGCGACGCCGTCCGCAGGTACAACACAACAATGACGGTGAAACTGACGGTTCCTCCGTCGTGGACCAGCTCCCTACGCAAGAGCAGCTGACCCGCTCCAAAGGGCACGCAAAATCCAATATTGCCCCGGACGCCGCCAACGCGCCGACGGGCGACCAGTTGGAGCAGGAACAGCGAAGGATCCGTTACCGCAGAAACTTTTTTCGCGTGCTGCGAAACACCGTTTACACGCTGATCACGGTTTCGGCGGCAGCCGTTCTGGTCGCGGTCCTTCTGCTTCCGGTGCTCAGGATCTACGGGACCTCCATGACCCCGACGCTGGAAGAAAACGACGTCGTCCTTTCCGTTAAGGGCAGCGACTTTGAGCCCGGCGACGTCATCGCCTTTTACTACAACAACAAGATCCTCGTCAAGCGCGTCATCGCGCTGTCCGGCGACTGGGTGGACGTCCGGGAGGACGGCACCGTCACGGTCAACGGCGAGGTACTGGACGAACCTTACGTCAAAAACAAAGCCTTTGGGGAATGCGACATCGAACTCCCCTATCAGGTCCCCGAGGACCGGGTCTTCGTCATGGGAGACCACCGGGACGTCAGCGTTGACTCCCGCAGCACCACCATCGGCTGCATAGCCGAAGAACAGATCGTCGGAAAAATCGTGTTCCGCGTCTGGCCCTTTGCCGGGTTCGGCAAAGTCGAATAACATTCCTTTCGTCGGGACCGGTCGTCCCGGTCCCGACGCCCGAATTTGAGAATAACGCTTTTTATATATACAGGCAAAATCCGAACATTCTGCAGAAAGGGAGGGACGCCGCTATGGAATATTTCAAGCTCAGTTATACAAGATCCAGACGCCAGCGCATTATCAGCGTTTTGGCGGCTGTTGTCATCTTTGTGACGACCTACGCGCTGATCCTTCCTGCCATTACCATTGACACCGACACCGCGGAAAAGGAACCCGGCATTGAACTGGAAACGCAGACCGAGACGCAGATCAGCGACGGGTACCCCGCCCAGACCATGACGGACGCGGCGGGCGCGCTGACAGTCGAAGTCAACGCGGACGAGGGCGTCTTCCCCGAAAACACTGCGCTTGTCGTACGCGAGGGCGCGACCGAGGACCTGAAGCCCATGCTGGAGCTTGCCGTCGGCAGCCGCATCGAATCCGCCGAGTCCGTGGAGATCGCCTTTGCCGACGAAAACGGCGAGGACGTCCCCGCCGAAAACGCCTACACCGTGCGCATGACCGGCGACATCATGACCGATCCGACAAATCTCGTTCTGGTCGCGGTCAAGGACGGCAAGGCCGCCGTCGTGGAGAATTCCGCTTTCACCTACAAGCAGGTCGCCTTTGAGGCCGACGCCGGCGCGACCTATGCCGTCGTCGAAACCAAGGAACTGACGACCGAATACCTGTCCGCAAACGGCGACCTTTACAGCGTGACCGTCACTTATGAGGTCGAAGCCGGCATTCCGGAGGACTCGCGTCTTGCGATCACGGAACTGTCGGAGAACGACGACGGCTATGAGGAGACCAAAGAAGCCTTCCTGAACGTCCTGCGGGCAGACGGCGAAGAGGAGGACGGCGAGGACGAACCCGCCTACGGCCTGGATCTCTTCGATCTGACGATCTACGGTCCCGACGGCTCCGTCGTCGAGCCCCTTGCGCCCGTTGAGGTGACCGTCAAGCGTCTGTCCCTGCCCGGAGAGACGGAAGAAGAAACCGAAATCGGCGACGTGCAGATCCTGCACATGAACGAAAGCGGCAACGAGCCGACGGTGGAACGCATGGACCCGCTGGTACGCGTCACAAACGAGACGATCACCGCGACCTTTGTCACCGAAAGCTTTTCAACCTATACGCTCAGTTGGCGCTTTAACTCCAACGGCACGCGTTACCGCTCCTCCACCATCCACTACGGTTACATGGTCGGCGACGATTTCTTCGAATTCCCGGAGGGAACGATCACGCAGGACATCAGCATCAGCACGAGCAGTTCCCCCGCTTTCCTGATTTACGACGCGCCCGGCTATGAATTCGCCAGCGCGCACCTCAATAGTCCCACCGGCACCGAGATCGAGCCGCTGATCCGTTACTCCAACAGCCGCTGGCAGTATACGCCGGATGGCTCGTTAAGCTGGGCCAATATCGCAAACAGCAACTACACGACCGCGAATCAGGACATCTATATGATTTACCAGCCGCTTGCGCCTGTCACCGAGGGCGGTACGGCAACGCTTTTGGAGACCCCGGCGGAGGACCCGGCCGACCCCACCATTCACAAGGGATCCCAAAACAACAACGACGGCACCCGCACCCTCTCCTTAAGCATCAAGGGCGCGACCGAGCCGCTGGAGGTCGCAAAGCTTGCGGACGTTATCCTGATCTTTGACATCTCCGGCTCCATGAACCGTGACATGGACGGGAATAATACGAACGGCTCTCCGCCCAGCCGACTGACGTACGGCATCGCCGCTATAGACGTGCTGGCAAACGATCTTCTGAACCGCAGGAATTCCCTCGGGGATAAGCTCTGCCGGATGTCGCTCGTCACCTTCTCGAACTCCGCCGAGGAGGTCACGATCACGGGGACGGAGGACAACTTCACAGACAACCCCGAAACCTATATGTCATATGTGCGCGGTCTTTCCGCCGGCGGCGGCACGAACTGGGAAAAGGCGCTGCGCATCGCAAACCGCATGGAGGT
>CAMVBD010000275.1 GCA_947165615.1 uncultured Clostridia bacterium
ACACCGCCCTTTCACGGCGGTAACACGAGTTCGATTCTCGTCCGGGTCACCATATCAAGTTGAAGTCGAACACTCTGCAGGTCAGAGCGGGAAATTACTTTCTGAGATACTCCTATCTTGTTCGGCTGAAATGAAAAAAGCGCAGGCGGTTCACTAAGAGCCGCCTGCTGTTTCTTTATTTCGCCGGTTCTGCGGTCGCCTTTTTGGAGCCCGGAGCCAGTCTTTCTATTTTTATAATCCGGTAATTGACCGAGACTTCTTTTCTCGGCGGAAGATGCTCAAAGTCGATTTTTCGACTCAAACGGGCAAATTCCTGTTTTGTCCATTCCGCTGCGTTCATCTTCAGCGCAGATTATTCGTAACACACATCAGCAAATTCATTCTGCCTCCCTCCCTTCATCTGATTTTTCAACATTGTGTTCAGCGCGCGCCTTTCTCTCGGTTCCGACGAAGGATCTTTGCGTAATACTCGCAGGCTTTCTGAATGAAATCCTGCCATTCCTTCATCGTTCCGGCGGGGCGGAACCTCCGTACAAAATCGACCGGGATCTTGATCGTCTCCACCTGATTCGGCTTCGGCTGCACAAGGATCTGTGTCAGCGCGTCCGGCGTCAGCAGCCCGTCCGCATAAAGCTTTTTCATTTTGTTTGCCTGCGAATACGAGGGCGTGACCTCGTTCTCGGCGTAGTATTCGTACACCGCCTTCTGCGCAGCATCCGGGAGATACGAAAGCTCCACGGCGGGACCGAGCGCGATCCTGCCCTCATCGACGAGATCGAGCAGCGGCTTGATCAGACACGTCAGACGGATATACCTTTTGACCTGCGTCGCGCTATCGTCGTCCGAGATTTCCGCAGCGGTCAACTTCGGTCCGACTCGGTCCGAAGTTAAATCGGTCCGTTTGCCCTGCCGTTTCAGCGCGTCCATTTTCAGCTTGTACGCAAACGCTTTTTCGGATGGTAAAAGACTTTCGCGCTGCAGATTGCTGTCCACCATCATGATCACCGCTTCGTCACGGCTCATAGATTTGATAAAGGCAGGGATTTTGTCGATCCCCGCCTTTTCGCAGGCGTGCACGCGGCGGTGTCCGCTGACGATCTCATATTTGCCGCCGTCCAAAGGTCTTACCATGATCGGGAACATAACGCCGTAATCCAGAACGCTCTGCACAAGCAGCTCCATATCAAAATCGTCCCTGACCTTGAACGGATTGCCGCTGAACGGAACGCACGACGCGACGCTGATTTCTTCAACCTTCATCATCGGCATCGACCTCTGCAAAGTATTCTGTCAGCCCCTGAAGGAGCGCGCGGCTCTCGTCGTCGGTGAGCGTTACGCCCTTGCAGCATCTGCCCTCGGGGGTCCATTCGTGGAGATCGAGCTTCGGTGCGCCGTCGTTCCACGAAACGACGCGCAGCTCTTTGGTGTAGCCGTTGTTCTCTCTGAGAACGGCCAACGTTCTGATGATTTTGCAAGTGATATTCTTTTCCATAATAATATCCTTTCCGCCCGTCTGGCCGGTAGCGCAGCCATGAATTCAAGATGTCATGAAGTTGACAGACCCGTGGAAGCGGTCACGCTTTGCTCCTCTGAGAATCGCTGTATTTCAGATTGCCCGCGTGCCGTTTTCCGTTTTCGGAATGCGCCGTTCTGCTTTTTCCTGACGTCGGCGGCAGCGTTTTGAATGTGATATTCTCCAGCTTGACCGCGCCCCACAGAAAGCCCGGCTCATCGTCGTCGTTCTCTCTGATCCAGACCGTATCGGGATGCGCAGCCTTCATTTTCCGGATGGCGGCGTTCAGATTTTTATCCCAGCTTCGGATCTGGATCTCGTCGTCGCCCTGCTCAAAGAACAGATGCGTTTCCTTCTTTGCTCTCGGCATATTCATCACCTCCTTGCGTGAATATTTTTCAGCACCCCCGTTTTCGGGGATTTTTCAACGGAACTAATACCGTTGTTTTGTACCGGAATCGAATGGAAATCGTTTGGTGAAAGGAACCGACCGTCAGTGGAATTCCATTGGCAAACGGTACAAAAAGAGCGCCTTGATCAGCGTTCCCGATTGCCGCGGTTTCTGTTTTTCCTCCGTTCCATCGCCGCCTGCTTTTTTGCGGCTGCCTCTTTTTCCTTTTCGGCCCGTATCCTTTCGCGCTCCGCTTTTTCTGCCGCGTCTCTCTTTGCAAACAGATCGCGGACCGTTTCGATGAACTTGCGGGCGACGTCCGGGAAATGCTCCAACGCATCAAGGAACGGTTTGCACTTTTCTTTCAGCGAGTTATATTTCCTTTTCAGATCCGAATAACAGCCCTCATAATAATCCGCGTCTCTTTTGTACGCCTCCTTGCTGCGCGACAGATCGGCGATCAACTCTCTGCCGGTGACGGCTTCTTTTGCCAGCGCTGTCAGTTCGTCGTATTCTTCTTCGGACAGTGAAACCTTTTTTGTGAGCGGATTTCGTTTTCCCGTGCCGTCGATTTCTTCAAGCGTTTTATCGATCTCTTCGGCAAATTGGAAATCGTGCCGAGCTTCTTTTACGTTTTGTTGTATCTGTTCAAGACGCTCTCTGTCTTTCCGAATCTGATACTCCAAAGACGATAAATGCTCGGCGGTGCTTCCTTCTTTCCCCCGACTGAACCCGACAAAACCGTGCTCGTTCATGTGAAGAAAAAACTCATCCTGAAGCACACTGTACGACGGTCTGAATTTCGGTTTTCCGTTTTTCCGAAAGACCTGTTTTCCGTTTTCATCGAGCAGCGGTTCGGTCGACGCCCACATTTTTGAATGACTGATCTGCGTGACGGTTTCCTTTACCGTTCCTATGAGCTTCGGATCTTTGCAGCGCTTCGTCCACAGGATCTCTTTCTTCACGGTCGGCATTGCGACGAGGTGCATGTGATAGTGATAAACGGGATACCCGAGCTCGTCCGTCGCGGCCTTGTTGATCTCATCCGCGTGCATCACGGCGGTGACGATATTGCGCTCTCCGTACTTGCTGCAGGCGTACCGATACGCTTCTTGATAAAACCTTTTTGCGTATTCATAACCGCCGTTCGTTTCAAAATACATGGTGTTAACGTCGAACACGATCTCGTCAAAAAGCACCGCGTCAGCTTTCAATCCTCTGCGGGAAATCTCTCCGGATTCTTCCATTGCGAGAAGAATATCCATATATGATTTATCGCCGGGATCTTTGAAATGAACGTTCATCGGGATGCGTTCCGGGTCCACGTTCACGTTCCCGTAGTCGTTGTTTTTCCGTTCGTTGTGTCGTTCGATCGCGCCGATTTTTGACGCCGTGTATGTCTTTACTCTGGCGCAGCTCATATTGTTTTCGCTTGCCATTGGCGTTCCCTCCTTTCCTTCAGGATTTCGTGAAGCGCGTTACACAAGATTCTGCCGAATCTGTGTAACCCACTATGACACTTTCAGC
>CAMVBD010000276.1 GCA_947165615.1 uncultured Clostridia bacterium
GCTGGTTGTCTTTGTATTTTCTTCGCGTTTTTTCTTTCACTTTCTGGATTTATATATCTGAATGCGGAATGCAAAAAGTTGATCGAACAAACGGAAAATGTGCTTTCTGCGAGTGATGAGACAGTGCTTCTGATGGAAGTCGATGGGCTTATAAATCGATGGAACTCTTGCCGGACGATCTTCGGCGCTCTGTTGAAACACTCTGACGCGGACGAATTGACGCGTGGATTTTTGCTGCTCGGACAGGATGCGGAAAGCGGAAACGTCGGGGAAATGGCATTGCGACTGAGGGAACTGAACGCTTTGCTGCAAGTCATACTTTCCGGAGAAAAACCGGATTTTGAAAATATTCTTTAAAAACCACTTGCCTTTTATTTATAATTATTATATACTATACCTCATGAGGCGCGACAAGGGTCAACTGCGCGCTTTTTTACGGAGGCAGCAAGTGGCGTCGATCCAGCAAGAATCCAAAACGGAATATATCGAGCTTGTAAAGGAGCTCCTGTCGCAGAGGTATCCCGAAAAGCAGCCGAAGGCGTTCGTTCATACGTACGGCTGTCAGGGAAACGTGGCGGACTCGGAACGCATCAAGGGTATGCTCAAAGAGATGGGCTACGTCTTTACCGATACAAAGGAGGACTCCGACTTTGTGCTGTTCAACACCTGCGCGGTCCGCGAACACGCCGAGGACCGGGTCTACGGCAACGTCGGCGCGCTGAAGCCCATCAAATCGGAAAACCGGAATATGATCGTCGCGCTGTGTGGCTGTATGATGCAGCAGGCTCACGTCGCGGAAAAAATCAAAAAAAGTTATCCCTTTGTCAATCTGGTGTTCGGGACGTACGCCATCGACCGTTTCCCGTTTCTCCTGTACCGCGTCCTGCGCGGCGGCAAACGGGTCTTCGATCTGGAGGAAAGAGAGGGCGTTCTTGCCGAAGGGCTGCCCGTTTACCGGGACTCGGATTTCAAGGCCTGGCTGCCGATCATGTACGGCTGCAACAATTTCTGTACGTACTGCATCGTCCCCTACGTTCGCGGGCGCGAGCGCAGCCGTAAGACCGAGGACGTGCTGGCGGAAGCAAAAGAGATCGTCGCGTCCGGCGTCAAGGAGATCACGCTTCTCGGACAAAACGTCAATTCCTACGGCAAAAAAAGCGAGGACGGCGTCAATTTCCCCAAGCTCCTGCGCCTGATAAACGACATTCCCGGCGATTTCAAGATCCGCTTTATGACCTCGCACCCTAAGGACTGCACCAAAGACCTGCTGGACGCCATGGCCGACTGCGAAAAAGTCGCGCGGCATCTGCACCTGCCGTTCCAGTCCGGCTCAGACCGTGTCCTGAAGGCCATGAACCGCGGCTACACGCGGGAAAAATACCTGTCTCTGATCGAATATGCCCGCAGCGTCATGCCGGACATTTCTCTTACAAGCGACGTCATCGTCGGCTTCCCGGGGGAAACGTACGAGGAATTTAAGGAGACGCTGAGCCTTATCCGCGAGGTGCGCTTTACGTCCCTGTTTACTTTCATTTATTCTCCCCGCAAAGGCACCGTTGCCGCGGAAATGCCCGATCCCGTTCCGTATGCCGAAAAAAACCGCTGGTTTTCTCAGCTGCTCAGCGCGCAGGAGGAGGTCGCCGCCGAACGCTGCGCCTCATCTGTCGGAAAGACCTTCCGCGTCCTTGTGGAAGGGGAGACCAAAGAACATAACGGCATGCTGACCGGCCGCACCGACGGCAACGTCAACATTGATTTTCCCGGTCCCGCCTGTCTCATCGGCGCCTACCGGGACGTGCGCGTCACAAAAGCCAAAAACTGGATCCTCAGCGGGGAACTCGCCGACTGACGGTCCGTTTCGTTCCGGCGATCCGGCCGGACATATATAGACAAAAAAGGAGTTTTACAATGGATATCAGCAAAGAAGTCATCGCCGCCGCCCGTGCCCTCGGCAAAGCCATTCAGGCCGACGGACGGTATCTCGAATACGTGGAGCAGAAGCAGAAAAACGACGACGACATCGAACTGAACGGTCTGCTCGGCAAACTCAGCATCCTGCAGATGAGTTATCAGAATGAAAGCGAAAAACAAGAGCCGGACAAGGCGCGTCTCGATCAGTGGGACGAGGACTTCCGCCGCACGTACGGCGAGGTGATGCTCAATGACAACATGCGCGCGTACGGCGAGAAAAAACAGGCGGTGGACGACATGATGAACTACGTCATCAGCCTTCTGACGCTCTGCGTCAACGGCGAGGATCCCGAAACGGCGGAACCCAAGCCCAATGACGAAGGCTCCTGCACGGGCTCCTGCTCGACCTGCGGCGGCTGCGGCTGAAAAATCTCCGATTCTCTTGCGGGAGTCGGCTCCCAAACTGAGAAAGAGGTAACCACATGGCAGAATTCACCCCAATGATGCAGCAATACCGGAAGATCAAGGCTCAGTACCCGGATGCGATCCTTTTTTACCGGCTCGGCGACTTTTACGAGATGTTCTTTGAGGACGCAAAAACCGCGTCCCGGGAACTTGAGCTGGTGCTGACCGGACGCGACTGCGGCATGGAAGAGCGCGCGCCGATGTGCGGCGTACCGTTCCACGCGGCGGAAGGGTATATCGCCCGGCTGGTAGGCAAGGGGTACAAGGTCGCGATCTGCGAGCAGACAGAGGACCCCGCCAAGGCGAAGGGACTTGTCACGCGAGACGCCATCCGGATCGTCACACCCGGCACCGTGACCGAATCCAGTATGCTGCCGGAGGACCGCTGCAATTATCTTGCGTCCGTCTACACCCTGCCCGACGCCGTCGGCATGGCCTTTGTGGAGGTTTCCACGGGGGACGTACAACTGACAGAAACCAAGGGCGCAGACGCCTACGTGCAGGCCGCCGAACGTTTAGCTGTTTTCGCACCGACCGAGATCCGCGCAAATCCCCTCTCCGTTCAGGCCGGTCCCATCCGCTCCTACATAGAAGCCCGCCGTCGCCTTGTCTCCGATAAGGCGCCCGAAGACGATTTTGACGCCGTCGACGCAAAAAAAACCGTAGAGGGACATTTTAAGAAGACGCTCGACGCGCTCGGTCTGACCGGGTACCCGAATGCGGTAAACGCTCTCGGCGCGGCGCTCAATTACCTCTATAAGACCCAAAAAAACGATTTGGAAAACATTACGGAGGTGCGCCTGTTCCGGGCGGACCGGACCGTCTCGCTGTCAGCGACCACACGCGCCAATCTCGAGCTGACGGAATCCTTCCGCCGCCGCGAAAAAAAAGGCTCGCTTCTCTGGGTGCTGGACAAGACCCGCACCCCCATGGGCGGGCGGATGCTCCGCAGCTGGGTGGAGCGGCCTCTCCTGTCCCCGGTGGCCATCCGCCGGCGGCTCTCCGCGGTGGACGAGCTTTTTCGGGACAACGTGAACCGGGGC
>CAMVBD010000277.1 GCA_947165615.1 uncultured Clostridia bacterium
CTGTCGCGCGCCTATCTTTTTGACGTGATCATTGAATATTTTATCAGCCGCGGGAATTACAACGTCTTCGACATCAACGAAGCCCTGTTTTCCTACGACCAGACGCTGCTGGGCGCCTGATAAGAAAGGAGATCCCTATGGAAAAAACCGCGTTGACCGGGCGCAAAAAACTCGGGTACGCTTTCGGCATCGCGTCTGAAAGCCTGCTGTACAACATGTATTACACCTACTTTCTGACCTTTCTGGTCCAGATCGTAGGCATCCGCCCGCAATATGCCGGCGTCGTCATCTTTATCTCCATCGCGTGGGACGCGATCACGGACCCCATTCTCGGCAACATTTCGGACCGGCCCGGCGTCAACAAGCAAAAACTGATGCTCAAAAGCGTTTTGCCGATGTGCGTACTGTTTGTGCTGGCGTGGGCGCCGTTTGGCAAAGGGCTGCCCGGGGACTTCACGAAGATTCTGGTCTATACGCTGATCTCCATCGGACTGTGGCTGTTCTACACCATTTACACCATCCCCTACTATTCGGTCATCGCGGAACTGACGGAGGACTACGACGAGCGCACCAAGATCCGCAGTATCTCCTCTTTCATCAACGCCTTTTGCATCGGCCTCGGCAACATCCTGCCCGCGCTTGTGGGCGTCGGCGGCATGAGCTACATCCACATCGCGCTGATCATCGCGGTCCTGTCTCTCGCCTCAGGCGTCGTGTGCTGCCTGTCGCTGCGGGGCGTGTACAAGACGCGTCAGCCCCTTGCCGGCGAGCGCGTCAGCCGCGGGCTTGGGATCAGGGACACACTGCGTTCCTTTGCCGAGATCGCGCGCTTAAAGCCCGTCAAATACTTCCTGTTTTTTGTGTTCTTTTTCCTTGCGGGCAATTCCATGCTGCAGTCGAACCTCTCCTATATGGTCGTTTATTCCATCGGGGGGAACTATAACGACGGCATTGCCATCGTCATCGGCGTGCTGGTGGTCACTTTGGCGGCGACCGTGCCGATCGTGACTAAGATCTCCGAAAAGACCGACCGGCGCACCACCTGCCTCATTTTTATCACGATCGCTGCCGTCGGCCTTGTCGTTCCGCGCCTTGTCGGCATGGATACCGCCGTCGGCGGCTTCAAGGTCATGCTGGTCGTGATGCCCTTCCTGCTGGGGCTCGGCCTTTCCACCTTCTGGACCTTCTTCTATTCCATGAGTTACGACATCGTGGAGCTGGACGAATTCGTCAACGGCAAAAACGGCGAACGGCGTGAGAGCATCATCACCTCCTTCCCGCAGCTCGTGCAGAAATTCGGCTCCGCCACGGGGATTCTCGCGCAGGGACTCATCCTCGGCGCTTACGGCTACGATTCCGGCGCGGACGCCGGCAAGGACGTCATCTTTTCCGCCTACACAGACGAATCCGTCATCAACGGCATGTCCAACGTCTCCACGGTGATCCCGGCGGCGATCCTGGGCGTAGCGCTTGTTTTCCTGCTTTTGTATCCCTTCACCCGTAAGAACTATGACCGTCTGATGGAGCAACTGCGCCTGAAGCGTGAAGGAAAGCCTTACTCGACCGAAGGGCTGGAACGCCTTGTGAAATAAGCCATTCCCGTATACAAAAAAGGACCCGGAGCGGTCCTTTTTTTGTTTTGTCTTTATTCCAGATTGACGCGCATGCCGTTGACCTCGACGCCGTTTTCGGCGCGGATGAGGATATAGCGCACGCCGTCGATGGTCCTTGTACCGATTAGGTCCGACCGGTCGGGGTTCACGCGGATCTGCACGTCCGGGGTGTCCACCTCGATCTGCCGGCTTCCCAGCAGATTCTGCGGCGGCAGAGCGGCCTTGCCGAACTGTTCCTCGTACTTTTCGGAAAACGCCGCGACTCTTTCTTCGGCGACGCCGGACTCGCGCAAAAGCGCCGACACCTTCGATTTCGTCACGACCGGGCGCGCTTCCTCCTCGCCGGAGGTCTTGTAGTCCTCCAACTGCTCCCGGAACGCGTCGGTCAGGTTCAGGGCGACCTTCAGGCTGCAGTCCGTGTCCAGCGACGCGCTCAAAAGGTCCGAAAACGTCTCCTTCTGCTCGTCGGCGGGCATGGGGACGGTCATTTCCAGCACCGACTCGATAAACTCGGGGTGGTTGGACGAGGTGTCCTTGGTGTAATACAGGACGTCGTAGATGTTTGCCGTGCGGTCGTCAAAACTCGGGAACAAAAAGCCGACGGCGGGCGGGGCGATCACGTTTTGCGACGAAAGGCTTTTAAACGCGTTTTCGCCGGGCAGAAAGCCCAATGCGGGCTTTGTCTCCTTCAGGGGGCACAGGGCGGTCAAGGCGTAGGAGAACACCGATTCGCTCTCCTCTTTTTCGCCGTCCTTGGCGTAGGCGGGCACGTCGTAGACGTCCTGCAGCAAGAGGATCATGTAGGGACCGTCCATTACGGCCGTTTCGGCGATTTTGCCGAACAGGGCGTTTACGGCCTCGGCGCCCCGGGGCGTGGGGTCGCGCAGATCCATAAACAGGCGGTGGACGTCGCTGTCCATGACCTGCGAATTGGTAAAGGGAAGCGTCAGCAGGTTTTTGTCCGGCGTACCGGACAAAACCTTTCGCATTGTCGTAAGCAGCGCGCCGAGGTCGTCTTGCGACGTGACGGACAGGGGCTGGCGGAAGGCGGTGACGATCTCCTTTTTTTCGTTGACAAGGCAGCCGTACAGCGCGCCGGGGGAGACGCGGTCGGGCCTGAGATGACGCCGGAGCTCGGCGATTTCTTTTTCGTGCATGGGTGCTCTTCCTTTCTTGGGATGCCCGAATAGGATACCACATTTTGCCCCGCGAATCAAGTCAAAAAAGAGCCCCCGCGGGAAAACTGCGGGGGCGGGGAAAGCGGTCCGCCGTACGGCGGCGGGCCGGTTATTCAGGCGTTATGCCGGGTTTCAGGCGACGGGAGGAGCGTTTTTCATCCACTCTTCTCTGTCTTCCAGACCGACGGCGGCTCTGAGGATCAGTCTCGCGTCGGCGGCGGTCACGCCGTCCTTGAAGTCGACGTTGCCGCGAAGCACGGCCTTGTCGTCGATCTTGGTAAGATCCTCAAGGCCGACGGCGGCTCTGAGCGCCAGTCTCGCGTCGGCGGCGGTCACTTTGCCGTCGTTGTTGATGTCGCCGATGTTCAGCGCGGTCAGGTAAGGCAGTTTCGGGATCACGACTTCCTTGACGGAGGTGTAGGTATTGCCGTCGGGACCGGTCACGGTCGCGGTGTACACGGTCTTGCCTTCGCTGTCAGTCGTGGGCGCAGTGGTCTCGGACGTGATCTTGGCCTCAACCTTTACGGGAGCGGAACCGTCCTTGGGCGTAAACACAGCCGAAGCGGCGGAGCCGTCCTCATTCCAGGTCCAGACAGGCGCTTCGTA
>CAMVBD010000278.1 GCA_947165615.1 uncultured Clostridia bacterium
AGTTCCGCCCGGTTGTGGGCGACCGAAATGCCGACCGAGGAGCCGAGGTTGACCGGCTTTACGATGACGGGGTACGGGACCTTGGCCTCGGTTTTGTCCAGCACCGCCTCGGGGTCGGAAAACTCGGAGGCGTAAAAGCGCACGCAGTCGAGCACAGGCACGCCGTTATCCTTTAAGACGGTCTTCATGACGTACTTATCCATGCCGACGGCGGAGGCGGTCACGTCGCAGCCCACAAACGGCAGGCCGAGGGTCTTGAGATAGCCCTGCAGCGTTCCGTCCTCGACGTTGGTGCCGTGGACGATCGGGAACGCGACGTCGACGTCCGAAATGACGTTGTCGCCGAACTTTTTGAAGGGATAGCGCAGGAGGGAGACCTTGCCGTCCGCGTTCATCAGCACGCAGCGCTCGCTTTTTTTAAGCAGCGCCGGGATGTCGCGGTACTCCTCGATGCAGGAGCACTCGAAGGAGGTGTAAAATTCGTTGTTTTTGGTGATGTACACCGGGATGATATCATATTTGGTCTTGTCGAGCTGGCCGATGGCCTGCAGGGCCGAAATGACGGAGACCTCGTGCTCGACACTTTTGCCGCCGAACAGAACGCACAGTTTGATCCGCATACTTGCCCTCCTTAATAGTTATCCGGCAGGTCGTTTTCCAGCAGAATGATCTTCCGCTTTTCACTGCCGATGGAATAGATCTTTTTCATGGCCTCGCCGAAGTCCTCATAGACGTACAGATCCTTTTCGGGGAAGGCTTCGCCCTCGATCCCCTTTCGGATGGCGCGGGTCTGTTTGTCGCCGATCAGAAAGATCTTGTCGCAGCATTTTGCCGCTTCCCTTCCGAAGGCTTCGTTCAATTCGTCTTCCTTGTCGCCGAGCTCGACCATGCCGGGCGTGACGAGGATGCGTAAGCCTTCCATCTGCTTCAGCGTGGACAGCGCCGCGTGACAGCCGGCGGGGTTGGAGTTGAACGCGTCGTCGATGACCGTGTACGCGCCCTTGTCGACAAGCTGCATCCGGTGCGGCACGGCGTCGATCCTTCTGACGTACAGGCGCATGTCGTCCAGCGGCATGCCGAAGCCGTTTGCGGCGGCGATGGCGCCGGTGATGTTGAGGACGTTGTGCTCGCCGAGGAGCTTGGTCTCGAAGTCGGTCACGCTGCCGTCCGGCGCGTGGACCTTGAAGGCGGAGCCGGTGGGCGTCACGGTAAAGTCGGAGCAGCGGTAATCGGCGTCCTCGTGGAAGCCGTATTTGATAAAGGCATGCATTGGCGGATTATTACGGATACGCTCGTTGTCCCAGTTGACGTAGAGTCGCCCGTCAGGAGGCAGAGCGTCCGCAAGCTCGTATTTTGTTTTGATGATGTTTTCGACGCTGCCGAAACTTTCGAGGTGCTGGTCGCCCAGCGCCGTGATGATGCCGTGCTTTGGGTGCACGATGTCGCACAGTTCTTTGATGTCGCCGACCCACTTTGCGCCCATCTCACACAAAAAGATCTTGTGGTAGGATTTGAGCCCGCCGCGCACGGTCTTGACGACGCCCATGGGGGTGTTGTAACTTTCGGGCGTGACGAGGGTGTCGGTCCAGGCGCGCAGGATGGTGTACAGATAGAACTTGACGCCGGTCTTACCGTAGGAGCCGGTGATGCCGACGGTCTCGAGATCCGGGCAGGACGCGAGCATTTTTTTGGCTTCCAGCGTATAGCGGAGGTTGACGCCCTTTTCAATGGGCTTGTTGATGAGGTTCGCCAGCATCACAAGCAGTGGGACGCAGGCGGAGCACAGCCCCAGGGGAATAAAGGAGAGATTCCTCCGTTCGGTCGTCAGCAGCCACACGGACACGCCGAACAGCGCCGCCTCCAGAATGAGGAAGGTGACGATGAGGCGCTTGACGCGGGCGGTGTAGACCAGCGGCTTTTTTTCCTTTTTGGCGCGGTTTGCGATCATCAGGGCAAAAAGCGCGACAAAAAGCGCCAGCGCCCCGAAGGCCAAAAGCCTGCGGTTGGCGCAAAGCCCCACGAAGGACAGGACGAGGACCGTGAGGTCCGTCAGATAATGGTCGGCGTTTTTGCCCATCCATTTGAGGAAATCGCCGGTCCGGTAGCCCTCGAGCTGGAACATGTGCAGGTTGTAGACCATGCTTTTGAAGACCGCATAGAAGGACGCCAGCGTCACGGCGCCCCAAAGAATTTGTAAATACCAGGTAAAAGTCATTGTTGTTGCCTTTCCGTCAGTTGAGGTGTAAAAACGACGCAAGGATCGCGTTGTACTGCGCCGGGTTATCGAGGAAGGAAAAGTGCGAGCAGCCCTCCATCCGGGCAAGGCCCGCGTCCGGGATCAGGCGTTCCATTTTTTCGGCGTCCGAGATCGGCGTCGCGGTGTCGAGCGTCCCCCAGATGAGGAGCGTAGACTGCCGGATGTCGGGGAGAAGCTCGGTCAGATCCTCGTTTACGGAGTTTACAAGGACCTTGCGCATCAGAGGAGACGCCGCCTGATAGTCGGCGGAGCCCACCATCCCCTGCAGTTTATTGAGAAGCCCCGGCGTGTGGGACAGGAGTTTTTTGCCCATGCCCATGACCTTTTCTTTTTTCTGCTGTTCCTTGGACTTTTCGGGGCGGATGCCGGCGGAATCCACAAGGATCAGTTTTTCGATCGTAAAGGGCAGGTTCTGCCGCGTGGCGAGTTTGATGATGACGCGCCCGCCGTAGGAGTGCCCGAGGAGAATGACGCGCCGAACGCCGAAATGCTCTAAAAAATGCGTGACGAAGTCGGCGTAGTCGTCCACGTGCCAGTCCGTCGGCGGCTCCGGCGTTTCGCCGTGCCCCGGCAGGTCCATCGCAAGGACGCGGTATTTCGACGAGACAAGGGTGGCGGAGGGGCGGAACAGCTCGATGTTCGACGCCCAGCCGTGCAGCATGACGACGGCAAAGTCGCTCTTTTCGCCGAGGTCAAAGTAATTGGTTTCGATATTGTCGATCGATACGGTCATAATCCACCTCTGAGGAAATGTTTCGGTTTATGATATGCGAAAGGTCGGAAGTTGGTGAGAGGGACCCGAAAAAGTGAGGGGAGAGGGGTGAGGAGTGAGGAGTGGCGGTGGCGGCGCAAAGCGCCGCATTAAAAAGGGAGACTCGCGCGGCGCGGCCTTTTTCAGTCCTTGGTCGGAAAGGAAATTCCCGCCCCGGCCCAATCGCGGAGCCGGTGAGGGAAGCCTTCGACCCCGTGTGCCCGCGCACCCGTGCACCCGTGTACCCGCCGCGCGCAGCGCGGCCTTCTCAGTCCTCGGTCGGGAAGGAAATTCCCGCCCCGGCCCAATCGCGGAGCCGGTGGGGGGAAAGCCTTCAACCCCGTGCGCCAGTGCACCCGTGTACCCGCCGCGTGAAACGCGGCCTT
>CAMVBD010000279.1 GCA_947165615.1 uncultured Clostridia bacterium
CCCGGTTGCAGCTTTAATGATCTGCCCGGGATACCATATCGACCAGTAATGCCGTTCGGAAGGTGCGTTTGCCGGGTCTTTCAGATAAAAACCGTACGTCAAAGAAACATAAATCATATACATGATCGCAATGATCAAAAAGTACGTCTCCAGTTTTTTGAATCTGTTTTCAAGCGATTCATCGGAACGGAAAAAGTTGTATCCCATAATCAGGAACAAAACAGCCTGTATATGCGTAAAGGACTGAAAATAGAAAGAGTGCTCCGGATCGTAAAAACTATACACATAGACCGCGCCGAATACCGCAAGCGAAAGGGCGCTTGCGATCGGGAAATCAAGCGGCTTTTTCATTATAAAACGATAAAGTACGAAAACGCAGAACAAAATGACCGGTGTCAACATGTTCAGCGGATGCGTTTTGTATCCAAATAATGTGATTGCCGGCAATTCAAAAACAAAGGCGCCCGTAAGGACAACCCAGATCAGGCAGTAAAGGAGTTCAAAGACTTTGCCGCTTTTTCTATCTGTCAAAGATTCCGCCTCCAAGCGTTACTGTATTCTGAATAAAATCATAACACAGAAAAAGAGGAAAAGCAACGAAAAGTTCTTGAAAAAACCAAATAAAGGGATTATACTATTCGAGATAATAAGTAAAGGAGATATTTTATGGATTCCATTAAAATCAATTCCGGGAATACCCTTATGGTCGCCCACAGAGGACTTGCGGGTATTGAACTCGAAAACACCAACGCTTCCTTTATCGCCGCCGGCAACCGCTCATATTTCGGTATTGAAACCGATGTACACAAAACCGCAGACGGACGCTTTGTCGTATTTCACGATGATACGACAGGCAGAATCTGTGATACCGACGTTACCGTAGAGGAGACCGACTTTGCGACTCTGCGCTCGCTTCATCTGAATGACAAATACGGTGATCCGGAGCGAGCAGATACCTTAATTCCGACGCTTAAGGAGTACATTGCCACCTGCAAGCGTTATGATAAAATCGCCGTACTTGAGTTAAAAAACGAATTCACAAAAAACGAGATCGCTGACATTTGCAATGAAATCAAAGAACTCGACTACCTTCCGAAAGTCATTTTTATTTCATTCAGCTTTGTCAATATGATCCGCCTTCGTGAACTGTATCCCGATCAGACCGCACAGTTTTTGTGCAATGATTTTCAGGTCGATCTGCCCCAGATCCTCGGCGCGCACGCTTTGGACGTTGACATTGAATACAGTCAATTAAACGAAGATCGTATAAAGGCTTTCCACGACGCGGGGGTAAAAGTCAACTGCTGGACCTGTGATGACAAGGATTTTGCCGAATCCCTTGCAAAATGGGGAATCAATTATATCACAAGCAACATTCTCGAATAATACGAAAATGCATTAAAAAGACCGCCCATTTCGGACGGTCTTTTCTTGTATAGTATGATTAATATTTCTTTCTGGGCGTATAGCCGGTATGGAGGATCTCATGCGCCTTGTGGGAAAGGGGCTTTCCGAAATACTCGTTATAGATCGCCTTGATGTCGGGATTTTCATGGCTCTTTCTGACGGGCAGATTCCGGTCGTCCTCATAAAGCGCAGCAGCACGGATGGCGCGAACGTCCTTGACGTTGCGGATGCTGGCGGGCACGATGGGCTGACCGCCGCCGTTGACGCAGCCGCCGGGGCAGGCCATGATCTCGATGAAATCATAATTGCGCTTGCCGGCCTTGATGTCGTTGAGAAGCGTCTTGGCGTTGGCGGTACCGGAGACGACGGCGACACGGATGGTGTGGCCGGCGATCTCATAGGTCGCTTCCTTGATGGCGTCGGTGCCGCGGACAGCGTTAAACTCAAGATCCTTGAGCTCTTCACCGGTAAGAGCCTCGTAAGCGGTACGAAGCGCGGCTTCCATAACGCCGCCGGTCGCGCCGAAGATGGTGCCGGCGCCGGAGCCGAGTCCGAAGGGGGCGTCGTATTCGCCGTCGGGCAGCTCGTTGAAGAGGATACCGGCCTTCTTGATCATGCGGGCAAGCTCTCTGACCGTCAGCACGACGTCAATATCCGGAAGACCCTTGACGGCGGTATGATCCATGCGCTCCGCCTCAAACTTTTTGGCGGTGCAGGGCATGACGGAAACGACGAAGACGTCCTTGGGATCCCAGCCCATCTTTTCAGCGTAATAGGTCTTTGCGACAGCGCCGAACATTCCCTGCGGGGACTTGCAGGTGGAAAGGTTCGGGATGAACTCCGGGAAATAGGTCTCGCAGAACTTGATCCAGCCGGGAGAGCAGGAGGTGATCTGCGGCAGGTTTTCGCCCTTCGTGTAGCGCTCCAGGAGCTCGTTGGCCTCTTCCATGATGGTAAGGGCCGCGGAGAAGTTGGTGTCGAACACGTGCTCAAAGCCGAGGGCTCTGAGGGCGGAAACAAGCTTGCCCGTCACGATGGTGCCCATGGGCAGACCGAATTCCTCGCCGAGACCGACGCGAACGCTGGGGGCGGTCTGAACGACAACGTGCTTACTTTCGTCACGAAGCGCGGCAAAGACCTTTTCGGTGTCGTCACGCTCGGCAAGCGCGCCGGTCGGGCAGGCAACGATGCACTGACCGCAGGAGATGCAGCCGACCTCATTCAGCGGGACGTCAAAGGAGCAGCCGATATGGGTATCGAAGCCTCTGGCGTTGGCGCCGATGACGCCGCAGCCCTGATTGACCGCGCACACAGCGGAGCAGCGGCGGCACAGGATGCACTTTTCGTTGTCGCGGTACATATGAGACGCAGAGCGGTCGATCTCGTAATGGGTGCGAAGACCTTCGTACGCGTGCTCGTCCTCAATGCCGTAGTCGTGGCAAAGCTTCTGCAACTCGCAGGAGCCGGAGCGCACGCAGGAAAGGCACTCGCGCTTATGGTTGGAAAGGATGAGTTTGAGAGTGGTTTTTCTGGCCTCCACGATGCGGGGAGTGTTGGTGAAAATCTCCATTCCCTCATTGACCGGGAAAACGCAGGCGGCCACAAGGCTTCTGGCGCCCTTGACCTCAACCATGCAGATACGGCAGGCGCCGATCTCGTTGACGTCCTTCAAAAAGCAGAGCGTGGGGATCTGGATCCCGGCTTTGCGGCAAGCGGTCAGGATAGTGCTGCCCGCTTCGACGGCATAGTCTTTGCCGTTGATCTTAATATTCACATCAGCCATTTGTCGGTCCTCCTTATTTTTTGGAAATCGCGCCGAACTTGCACTTCTCCATGCAGGCGCCGCACTTGATGCACTTGGACTGATCGATCACGTGCGGGTTCTTGACCGTACCGGAGATCGCGCCAACGGGGCAGACTCTGGAGCAGAGCGTGCAGCCCTTGCACTTTTCGGGATCGATATAGTATTTCGCAAGCGC
>CAMVBD010000280.1 GCA_947165615.1 uncultured Clostridia bacterium
GGAGGAAAGAAACTGATCCTCGCTTCCGGCTCTCCCCGGCGGAAGGAACTGCTGGAGATGCTGGGTTTTCACGATTTTGACATTGTGCCCGCCAGAGGAGAGGAGAGCGTGCCCGAAGGGCTCGGCCCGGAGGAGATCGTCAAAGCGCTTCCGGTGCTGTTCTTTGCCTTTGTGTTCACGGACAACAGAGAAAAGCTTCTCTCCGTCGGATTTGCGCTGGGCGTGGGCTTTGCGATCCTCGAAAACATCATGATCCTGCTGCAGAACTTCTCCACGGTCTCTCTGATCTGGGCGCTGCTCCGCGGTTTCGGCGCCGCCCTGATGCACGTCGTCTGCACGGGCGTCGTGGGACTCGAACTGCATTTCATACATCAGAAGAAAAAACTGTTCATACCCGGCTCCTTCGCGCTTCTGGTTATGTCGATGACGTATCACTCGATCTATAACACCCTCGTGCAGTCGCAGTATAAATATTTCGGATTCGTACTGCCGCTTATCACGTTTGTGATACTGTTTTTTATCACTTTCCGTTCAAGACTTAAATCGAAGAATAAAAAAATCCAAAAGGAGCCTGCCAGATGAAATCCTTAAAAACGATCCTTGTTTTTGTATTGGTTTTTGCATTCACGTCAGGCGGTATCGTGCGTACCTTTGCCGCATCGAAGCCCCTCTATATCTCCGACGTGATGGTGGGTATGGGCGAAACCGTTGAAGAAGCGAAAAAGGCGCTCACCGACAAGGGCTACACCGTGCTGGACCGCAACCTGAACGAAGGCGCGGGAAGCAAGTTAAAAACGGAAAAGTTTGTCTACATCGGGTACAAGACCACCACGGACCCGAACGAGGCGATCACCGACCTCGCCGTAATGAACATGAACGGCGGTTACTCCTTCTCCGATTACGAGGCGCTGATGAACAAGTACCGCGACAGCCAGATAAAGCCGTTCATCGACAACTTTATCGCGACGATAGAGGAATATCGGGCAAACTATAATTCCGACAATGAGAACAATAAAGCAAAGGCGGACTATGTCTTTGCGATCCTCAACAATATACGCGAGGAAGACACCGGGGGCCTGATGGGAGAACTGCTTCTCAATCCGACAAAGGAAGAACTTGGACTCACCGACGCTCAGTACAAGGCCCTTCCCGACGGGGAGAGGGCAAAGACCGTGGATCTCACGACCGCAATGATGCAGGGCAACGCGCAGATCATTATGCTTATCGAGCAGACGCTCGCCATGGCGGCGGACACGAGTGAAACGACGTGGCTGGAGCGCCTTTCAGAACTCGGCCCCGACGGGCTTGACGCCAAGTACGCCGAGGCGGGAGTACGTCCTACGGACGCGAGCCGCGAGATGGCGTCGCTGTACGATGACGCCGCGAAGAAGATCCTCGGCGGCTGGGACGAGCTTCGTACGGGTCTATTGGATTACGACCGCTACTTATCCGAAGCGGAGCCTGTGCCGACGGACGCGGATGATATCGACGTCAGCGATCTCACCGGGTTCGACCTCGAAGTGGAAGATAAAACCGAGATCGATCTGATGAACGCCGACGATATGCTTCCGTATTATACCGGCTCGATGGAGAACAGCGCCGCACTTGCGGAGGAGGCGGCAGATCATTCGTTTGACGGTATATACCACGTGCTCAAGGAGATGCCGTACGGCGAGGGCACTATGTACGATTTCTTCACTCAGCCGTATGAGGACGTCAGCGGAGGTAACGTCTCCGTTCTCTATCCGATGGTCAGCACCCTGACCGACGGACAGATCGCCGCCATCGACTTTCTTTCCGCCTCGGTGCTCGTGCAGATCGGCGCGACCGTCGGCGATGCGTTCGCAGAATTCAGCGCCGACAATTCCGGCCTGTTCAAGGGATTGGAAGGTCTGGATAACGTCTCGCTCTATTACAGCGTCAACCGCGAGCTGTTCGGCGATAAGACCGCGCTGACGAGCGAGGTTCTGCGCAACAGCGCCCTTGTTGAGAAGGCGTTCGGCTTGACCGATCCGCTCGAAAACCTCGGCGGTCTCAGCGCGCTCAGTGTGATCTCATGGACGGCTGCAGGATCCTCTCTGCTGATCTCGGCAGTCAGTGCCCTCCAATACGCCAAATACACGCATCAGTCAGCCATGCCGATGTTCAACGCGGGCAAACTTGCCAACCGTCTGCTGGATCAGTTGAACTATTCCGAAAAGTTTGAAACCTACCTCCAGCCGCTTCGTGATCTGGCGGATAACGATATAGAAGGCGCTCAGCGTCTGATCGATCTTGCAACCGAACGGACCGAATACGCCGTTCGCGTTGTACAGAAGAACGGAAAGTACGTTTACAGACTGTCCTCCGACATCACGTGGGGCAAAGAAGCAGGTAAAATTCTGGACAGTATGCGTGCCGATGATCTTCTGCCGCAACAGGAGTACGCCAATCTTTACAATATGGAGACTGTCACATACGCCGATGATCTCCAGGGCGCGGGAGAACTCAAAGACCTGAAAGTGACCGCCAATAGCATAGGCGAACTGGAAGACAAACTCAATGACGCCGTCGAAAACTGCCAGGTCGTCAAATCCCAGAAATTCTGGCGCAGGATGGCAATCGGATTCAGCGTCGCCTTCGCGGTGCTCGCCCTCACTTCCGTAGTCCTGACCGCCTACGACCTCTACCGCTACTATAACGTCGACTACACACCCATCCCGAAGTATATCGTGGACGAGGCGGACATCACCTACACGGACGCCGACGGCAGCAAGCTTGTGACCCGCAACGACACTGCCTATTACCGCGCCGTGCTGACCAACCGCCCCGAAAGCCACGATCAGTACAAGTCCCTCAATAACTACGCCGACCTCAACGGCGACGCCGGCAAGGAATGGCTCGCGCTCTACTGCGCGCAGCAGGACGGCGGCGAGCCCATCCTCGCCGACAGCTTCAAGGTCGTCACCGGCTCGACGAGCATTCCCGACGGCTATACCAAGGGGATCCATATGTTCGGCTCGAACGCCGCCGCGAACCTCACCGACAGCAGATATACTTATAACGACAAGCTGAACGGCCTGTACGTCTATTATCTGACGGAAACTGCCGCATCTTCCGCACAAGCCGCCAGCGCGTTCTCCGGCGGCACTCTCGCTCTGGTCGGGGCGGGCGGAGCCGCCGTCGGCGCGGCTCTCGGAGCCCTCGCCGCGCTGATGATCAAAAAGAAGAAATCGACCGCCGAAGCGGAATAACGCCCGACGGTAAACAGTAAAGGAGAATAAAGAATGAAATTCCATATAGTGATATCACTTCTGCTTTCGTTTGTCATCGCGCTGAACGCGCCCGTTCAGGCGCTGGCGGCGGAGAAGTCACCCGTCTACGTCAGCGACGTGATGGTGGGAAT
>CAMVBD010000281.1 GCA_947165615.1 uncultured Clostridia bacterium
CCGAAAATGAGGTTGCTGCGAAGCTGTATCACGATTTCGGCTTTATAGAAAACGGCGAGATGGATGGAAACGAGATTGTTGCCGTTTTGGAACTCTAAAACAGCTCGCCAAATTCCTGTTTGTCGAAATAAAATGATCCCGGCAGACCGGGATCTGCGGAGGCGAAAAAGATGGAAGCAGTATTCGGAGACAGCTCCGTTATCGATTCATGGATGCGGCTCGTCGGAAAGGTCAGTTGGAATTTTCCCGGGCTCGAAACAGAAGAGAGTTTAGTTGAACATAAACAGACCGTATTGAAGTTCATGAACAAAAAGCAAGCCCTGTGTGTTATAATCAATGAAACCGTCGCAGGGGTGCTTCTGTTTTCGCGGAGCAGAAATATGATCTGCTGTCTGGCGGTAGATCCCGAACATCGAAATCAGGGGCTTGCTTCGGTCCTGATGAGAAAGGCGCTGGATGAATTGGACAGAAACAGGGAAATCACAGTATCAACGTTTCGCGAAAATGATGATAAAGGGACGGCGCCGAGGGCTCTGTACAGAAAGTTCGGATTTAAAGAAGGCGAAATGACAGAGGAATTCGGGTATCCGACTCAAATATTTGTTCTGTATCCTTAAATTACGGTTTGCAGAAGTAAAAAACGTCCCGGCAAACCGGGGATCAGCGTTATAACACGGAGGCACGGAATATCATATGAGCGATACGAAAAAATACGGTAAAACGAAATTCGCCTGCTATCTCGGTTTTGTAACGCAGGCGATCTCGGCAAATTTCGCACCTCTTCTCTTTTTGACTTTTCATAAATCGTACGGATTGCAGTTTTCGGAACTCGCCCTGATACCCGTGGTTTTCTACGTTACGCAGCTGGCGGTCGACCTTGCTTGCGTGAAGATAGCGGATAAAATAGGGTACAGAGCTTGTATAGTGGCTTCTGAGATCACTTCCGCCGCAGGTCTTGCGGGACTTGCCTTCGTTCCCGAATTGTTTTCTTCCCGCCTCATCGGGATCCTGATCTGCGGTGCGATCTACGCCGTCGGCAGCGGTCTGATCGAAGTTCTGTGCAGTCCGATCATCGAGGCGTGTCCTTTCGGGAACAAATCAAAAATGATGAGTCTGCTCCATTCGTTCTATTGCTGGGGGGCAGTCGGCGTCATCGTAGGATCCACCCTCTTTTTCAACGTTTTCGGAACGGAAAACTGGAGAATTCTTGCCTGCTTATGGGCGCTGATACCGCTCTTCAACGTTTTCAATTTCGCCGTATGTCCGATAGAACCCGTCATTGAAGAGGGCAAAGGCATGAAAACCGGGCGGCTTTTGAAAACGAAGAAGTTCTGGGTGTTCATTATTCTGATGATCTGCGCGGGAGCGTCCGAGGTGACGATGGCGCAGTGGGCGTCCGCTTTTGTCGAATCGGCGCTGAATGTCCCGAAGGCGTGGGGAGATCTTGCCGGTCCGTGCGGATTTGCGGTATTTATGGGTCTTGCGAGAGTGCTTTACGGTAAGTTCGGAGAAAAGATCGACCTTGGCAGGTTTATGATAATATCGGGATCGCTGTGCTTTGCAAGCTATCTGTTGACAGCGCTTTCAAAAATCCCCGTTATGGGGCTTATCGGTTGTATGATATGCGGCTTTTCCGTAGGTATCATGTGGCCGGGATCGATCAGCATAACGTCGAAGGCGATACCGACCGGAGGAACGGCTATGTTTGCTTTGCTTGCTCTGGCGGGCGATGTCGGCGGTACTGTCGGACCGGCCGTCGTCGGCAGCGTTTCCGAACTGTCCGGCAGTAATCTTCAATCGGGCGTTCTTGCAGGCGTCGGCTTTCCGCTTTTGCTGATCATCTGCATTATACTGACGAGAAGAATGAATAAAGGAAAAGCAAAAAGTAAGGTATAAACAGATTACGGTTTGAGGAGGAGATCTTAATGAAAACGCTGTGTTTATACTACACAAGAACGAACAAAACAAAAGAGGTCATGGAAAACGTTGCAAAAATCACCGGTGCCGACGTGGCTGAATACACGGACGGCAAGGACAGAAGCGGATTTTCGGGGTACGTGGGAGCCTGCTTTGCGACCGTAAACAATACGATATCCAAAGTATCGGTCAAGGGCGGGATCGACCTGAAAGGATACGACCGCGTAATAATCGGTATGCCCGTATGGGTCGAAGGTCCCTGCGCCGTGGGAAGAGCCCTGATCAAAAAGCTGGGCGGCGCCATGCCTTCCGAAGTATACTACGTGGTGACGCATATGAGTAAATTTGATTACGCGGCAAAGATCAAAGCGATGGACAAGCTTCTGGGCAGACCTTCCGCGGGATATGTCTCCATCAGAACAAAAAACAACGACTATATTAAGGACAGCACCGCGTTTGCGGAAACGCTTGTCTGAGATCCCTGTAAGGTCTTATTCCGACCGGCGGATTCCGGTCTGACAATGTAAACCGGACGAGTTCTTCCGTTTTGAAAAAAAAGATGAAACAACGCACAGCGGCGGGATCACTCCCGCCGCCGGATCTTTTACAAAAATTTATTGAAATAACAATGCCGTCAGCCGAACGTCCTTTTTATTTCTTCAAGAAACCGTTCGGCTATCGGGGTGAGAGGCTGAAACTTTTTCCAAACGAGATAAAGCTTCGTTTCAAGCCGCGGCGATAACGGTCTGAAAACAAGTCCGCTTTGTTCCGACGTGTCAACGATCCCGTCAAAGGTAAGCAGATACCCGAGCCCGGCTTTTGCAAATATCGCGCCGTTGTATGAGAGCCTGAACGAGCCTTCAAGGCAATATTCCCCGAATGAATCTTTTGCCCACGACGCGATCTCGTTTTCCCACGCCTGTCCCGAGCAGAACAGCGGAAGCCCTGAAAGATCCTTCGGTCTGAAGGTCTTTTTCTTTGCAAGCGGATCGTCTTGCGGGAATACAAGTCCCCAGACGTCGTCGTCCGGGAGCGGAAGAAAATCATATTTCTTCGGATCGGGTTCCTCCGCAAGAACGACGAAATCAAGAAGCCCCTTTTGCAGTTTATCCGCCACCTGCTCGGTATCGCCGCTTGTGACGTGGTACCTCAGCTTCGGACAGCGGTTTTTCAGTTCTCTGATCGCTTCGGCTATATATTTGATCTGATAGGATTCCGCAAGACCGAGAAAAAGCTCGCCGCCGGTTATATCGTCGAGCGAAACGAATTCCTTTTCGATCTTGTCCGCCATCGTGACAAGATCTTCCGCGCGGTCGCGGAGCAGCGCCCCCTCCTCCGTCAGCGAGATCGAAAAGCTGTGCCTTTCAAACAGCTGTTTACCGAGCTCGTCTTCAAGCGCTTTCAGCGCCTTTGAAAGCGTCGGCTGCGGCACGTGCAGCGTCTCCGACGCCCGCGTCATGTTTTCT
>CAMVBD010000282.1 GCA_947165615.1 uncultured Clostridia bacterium
GAGGACAAAGTTCGGGCCCTCTCCGTGATCGAAGAGCATGCCGGCCTCTTCCGCCGCCCCGACCACGCTTCCCCCGGTCAGCGAGGCTTCGACTGCTATGCCCCCGGTCAGCGAGGTCCCGACGACTTTGCCGCCCGTGAGCGAGGTCCCGACGACTCTGCCGCCCGCCACAGTCCCCACAACGGAGACGCCGGTCCCGTCCTCCGCGGTACCGACCTCATCCGCGGGCGAGTTCTCTACCGATGAAAACGGCAATATCGACCTGCACGTGGAGCTGCCGGACGCCAACGGCACCATGGTCGTCAGCACCGAGAAATCAAACGCGTATATCCGCATCGTCAGCGAGCAGCGCGGTCTGAATACCAATCTGCTGATCGCCGTATACACCGTGCCGCAGACCGGGCAGAATTACGTCTTTGAGTTCAAAAACGCGGAAAGCCGCACCGCCGACGGTATCCGCCGCGTTTACCTCATCGACCAGAACGACAAAATCGTCAGCGTCGCGGCCGCCGCCGACGCCGAAAAGGAAAACTGCTCCACGACCGAAAACTGGTTCTGCATGAACGTCCTGATCAAAAAAATGATCTTCCCGAAGATCGAACCGGAGATCCAATAAGCCCCAAAGCCTGTCGTTTCCCCTGAAAATACGGGGTTTTCCGCCGTCGGAGCCGCCAAAAGCGGCCTCGGCGGTTCTTTATGTATTTTTCACAAAAAAAACTTTGAAAATTTTACAAAAAACCCTTGCAATCGGAAAAGAGATATGCTATACTACAACGGCATTCGAATGGATGGGCGTATTATGCCCGTTTATTCGGACCGTCATGCGATGATGCGGGAGGTGACTGCACACCGATGCAGATAATTTCCGCGGAGTATGTCCGATTCCAAACCGGGCGCACATAAGTTTAGACCGTACCTTTGGACGACCCTTAACCGTCCCGAGGGCATCTTTGCGGTCAAACGGCGAGATCACGCCGCATTCTGTCCGGAATACTTGCGAAATTCCGGATTTTATTAAGCGGCCGGCGCGAATAACCCGGCGCCGTGTGATTTCATTTTGAACAGTGCCCGCCAAAATTTAAGGAGGCAGACAAATGGCAGTTAAGGAAAAAATCAGAATCAGACTCAAGGGCTATGACCACACTCTGGTGGACAAGGCCGCTGAGCGGATCGTTGAGACCGCAAAGCGCACCGGCGCTCAGGTTTCCGGTCCCGTGCCGCTCCCCACCGAAAAGGAGATCGTCACGATCCTTCGCGCGGTCCACAAGTACAAGGACTCCCGCGAGCAGTTTGAGCAGAGAACACACAAGCGTCTGATTGATATCATCAGACCGTCCGGCAAAACCGCCGAGGCCCTTACGAACCTCGAGCTTCCCGCCGGCGTCGATATCGAGATCAAGATGCTGTGAGTTGACTTCCGAACCGGAAGTCACAGGTCAAGTCGGGAAACCGACCAATAATCTGAAGGAGGAAAAACAAAAATGGAAAAAGGTCTTATCGGCAAAAAGATCGGCATGACCCAGCTTTTCGACGGCAGCGGCAACTTCATTCCCGTAACCGTGATCGAGGCGGGCCCCTGCGCGGTCGTGCAGAAGAAGACGGCGGAAAAAGACGGTTATGAGGCCGTTCAGCTCGGCTTCGGCGACGTAAAGCCGAACCGTGTCAACAAGCCCATGAAGGGGCATTTCGCCAAGAACAACGTCGCTCCCAAGAAGGTCCTCAGAGAGTTCCGCCTTGCGGATACCGAGTCTCTGAAGGAAGGCGACATCGTAAAAGCGGACGTCTTCGCCGTCGGCGAAAAAGTGGACGTCTCCGGCACCAGCAAGGGTAAGGGCTACGCCGGCGCCATCAAGAGATGGAACTTCGGCAGACTCAAAGAGACCCACGGCACCGGCCCCGTCGCCAGACATCAGGGCTCCATGGGCGCCTGCTCCGATCCCTCCCGCGTGTTCAAGGGCAAAAAGATGCCCGGACATCTCGGCAGCGAGAAGGTCACCGTTCAGAATCTCGAAGTCGTGAAGATCGACGCCGAAAACAACCTCATCGCCGTCAAGGGCGCGATCCCCGGCGCGAAGGGCGGCTACGTCGTCGTGACCGACGCCGTGAAGAAAGCCTAAGGAGGAAATAGAAGATGCCTAATATCGACGTATTGAATATGTCCGGCGAAAAGGTTTCCGAGCTTACGCTGAACGAAAGCATTTTCGCGATCGAGCCGAACATGTCGGCCATGCACATCGCTGTGGTGAGCTACCTTGCCAACCAGCGTCAGGGCACCCAGTCCACCAAGGCCCGCGCCGAGGTTTCCGGCGGCGGCAGAAAGCCCTGGAGACAGAAGGGCACCGGCCGCGCGAGACAGGGTTCGACCAGATCCCCCCAGTGGTATCACGGCGGTATCGCCCTCGGCCCCAAACCCCGCAGCTATAACTTCACCATCAACAAGAAGGTCAAAAAGCTTGCCATCAAGTCCGCTCTGTCCGCAAAGGTCCTGGACGGCGAAATGATCGTGCTTGACAAGCTGACCCTCGACACCATCAAGACCAAGGAGATCGTCAAGGTCCTGTCGGCCGTCAACGCCGCCAAGAAGACCCTGATCGTTCTGCCCGAGAAGGACGACGTCGTTTACTTCTCCGCCCGCAACATCGCCGGCGTGAAGGTCGCTACCGTCGGCACCATCAGCACCTACGATCTGCTGAACGCCGATTCTCTGGTTCTCACCGAGGGCGCCGTCGCAAAGCTTGAGGAGGTATATGCGTAATGAAACAGTTCTCTCAGGACATTATCCTCAAACCCGTCGTGACCGAAGAAAGCATGCTCGGCACCGCGCTGAAGAAGTACACCTTCATCGTGAGAAAGGACGCTAACAAGATCGAGATCGCGAAGGCCGTTTCCGAGCTCTTCGGCGTCGAGGTCAAGGACGTCAACACCATGAACGTGCGCGGTCACCTGCGCCGCTACGGCCGCTTCGAGGGCTACAAGCCTTCCTACAAAAAAGCGATCGTCACCCTTACCGAAAATTCCAAGACCATCGAGTTCTTTGACGGTATGTTTTAATTGATCCGTACGGATCGAAATTGTTCGCCGGAATCGCGACGTATGGCCTTTGGCCGGGCCGCTAAGCGCTTCGGCAGAAGAACACAAGTTTTATTATTATGAAAGGCGTGTGAATCCATTATGGCTATTAAGATCTATAAGCCGACTACAAACGGTCGCCGTAATATGTCGACTACGGATTATTCATCCCTGTCAAAGACTGAGCCCTGCAGAGCCCTTCTTGAGCCCCTCAAGAAGACCGCGGGCAGAAACAGCTACGGCAGAATCACCGTCCGTCATCACGGCGGCGGCAACCGCAAAAAGTACCGCGTCATCGACTTCAAGAG
>CAMVBD010000283.1 GCA_947165615.1 uncultured Clostridia bacterium
AAAGGAGGGCACGCCGCCGCGCAGGATCTCTGTGATCCTTGCGCCCGTTACGGAAAACGCGCGGGGCTTCATGGACAGGTTGCCGCCGGTAAAGGTGAGCGCGATCAGAATGCAGAAGCTGACCGTCTGGCCGACCAGTGTTGCGATCCCGGCGCCGGAGACGCCGAAATGCGGGATGAGGAGCGGATCGAGCCCCATGTTGAGCAGGGCGCCGAAGCCGAGTCCGATCGTCCCGTGTTTGGCGTTGCCCTGAAAGCGCAGTTGATTGTTCATGGTCAGCGCCGCGCATTGGAAGGGCGCCGCGATCAGGATATACCGCAGATAGGCTCTGGCGTAGGGCAGAATGGTTTGTGTGGAGCCGAGGAACAGCGCAAGCTCGTCGAGGAACATCAGCCCCGATACCGAAATCAGAAGCCCCGTCAAAAACGAGAGCCCGACGCCCGTGACCGCCATTTTCTGCGCGTCCACGTAATTCTTTTTGCCGAGCTCACGCGAGATATAATTCCCGGAGCCGTGGCCGTACATAAAGCCGAACGCCTGCAGGATCGCCATAAACGAGAAAATGACCCCTATGCTCCCCACGGCGGCGTTTGAGCCGGTGCCCTTGTCGACGGAGGAGACGAAATAGGAGTCCGCGGCGTTATAGATCGCCGTAATGAGCATGGAGACCACCGCCGGGGCGCTCATTTTGAGTAAAAGAGGCGTCACCGGGCGGGTGGTCATCTGAATGAATTTTGCTTCTTTTTTATCCATAGAGTCACGCCGTGACGGTCACGGAGAACGGTACGGTCACGTCGGGCATTTCCGCAACGGACGCGCCGTCCTTGTCAATGCCGACCTGAAACGCGTCGATCACAAGGTCTGCGCCCGCTTCCCCGGCGGGGGCGTCGTCGTTGACGCGGAAGGTCAGCGTCAAAAGCGTCGCGTCAAACAGATCGACGGTCCTGACGCAGAAGCCGAAATACAACAGGCCGTTGTCCGTCTTCTGCTCCTCGAAATACATATCTTCGATCTGCCCGGTCTCATAGCCCGTAAGCGTCAGACGCGAAGCGTCATAGGGCACGCTCAAGTCAAAACACGCGACCTTTTTGGCGTCGGTCATTTTGTAGGTCACCGTAAACGTCTCGCCGGGCCGGCAGTTTCCCCGCTCGGCGGAAATCACGACGACGGGGCGCTCGGAGATCCCCGCAAAAGCGGCGGCAAGTTTGTCGTCGGAAAGGTCGAGGTCGTACGTATATTTTATTTCAACGCCCGCATCGGAACCGGTCTCGCTTTGCGGTTCGCTCGGTACGTCCGGCTGCTTTTGGGCGCAGGCGGCAAACGCCGCGCTCAGCAGCGCAAGACACAGGATGGCGCAGAGAATTCGTTTCATAAGGTCGGCTCCTTTCGGGGATCAGAACGTCGCAAAATCCTTGAGGCGCTTGGAGCGGTTCGGATGGCGGAGTTTTCTGAGGGCCTTGGCCTCGATCTGACGGATGCGCTCACGCGTGACGTTGAACTCCTTGCCGACCTCCTCGAGCGTGCGGGGATGACCGTCCTCGAGGCCGAAGCGCAGGGTCAGGACCTTGGCTTCCCGGGGCGTCAGAGTGGAGAGCGCCAGCGCGATCTCTTCCTTAAGCATGGACTGGCTGGCGGCGTCGGCGGGGGCAAGGGCGTCCTCGTCCGGGATAAAGTCGCCGAGGTGGGAGTCCTCCTCCTCGCCGATGGGGGTCTCGAGGGAGACGGGCTCCTGGCTGACGCGCATGATGTCACGCACCTTTTCGACCGGCATGCCGAGGAACTCGGCGATCTCGTCGGCGGAAGGCTCCTTGCCGTTCTGGTGCAGAAGCAGGGAGTTGGCCTTTTTGACCTTGTTGATGGTCTCGACCATGTGTACGGGGATACGGATGGTACGGGCCTGGTCCGCGATGGCGCGGGTAATGGCCTGCCGGATCCACCACGTCGCGTAGGTGGAGAACTTGAAGCCCTTGGTGTAGTCGAATTTATCGACGGCCTTGGTAAGTCCCAGGTTGCCCTCCTGAATGAGGTCCAAAAACTGCATGCCGCGGCCGACGTATTTTTTTGCAATGGAGACGACCAGGCGGAGGTTTGCCTCCACCAGACGCTTTTTGGCGGACTTGTCGTTCTGGCTGATGCGGATGGCAAGTTCGATCTCTTCTTCGGGAGTCAGGAGCGGGATCTTGCCGATCTCTTTGAGGTACATTTTGACCGGGTCGTCGATGGCGGTGTTCTTGCTCTCCTCGCCTTCATACGCGCCCGTCATTTCGGGATCGAGATTCAGAGAGTCGATGGCGCTCTCGTTCATATCGTCGATGAGTTCGATGTTGTTGGCCTCGAGCAGTTCATACAGTTTGTCCAGCTCTTCGATTTCGAAGTCCATTTCGAGGATCAAAGAGTCTATGTACTGCGTCGAGAGTTTGCCGGAGGCTTTGCCCCGTTCAATAAGTTGGTTGATGGCTGTTTTTTTGTCGTGTCCTTCCATTTTACACCCTCCGAAGATTTATATAAGGATCTTTATATACGATAAAATAATAATTATGACCCGCCGCGTCACAGTTTACGGCGTCTGAGTTCCGCCATGCGCTTGAGGAATTCCTCATCCGACATATTGCCGGCCTCGGCGTTTTCGAGCCGCCGCTTTTCCTCCAGCAGCGTTTTGACGCAGCCCTCGTATTCCTCCGGCGTACCGGCGATCTTGGCGCGGTTGGCGGTCAGGTAGGTCAAAAGGCTTACAAGGTCCGCCGGCGCGTCGGCGGAAAAGGCGGTCACGTCGATGCTTCTGCCCTCGTCCAGCCGCTTTGTCAGGCCCTCGTAGAGTTTGCGGTTGACCTCGGTCACAAAATCGCCGGGCGAAAGCCGCGAACGGTAGCGTTTGTAATAATCGGGATTGAGAAGCAGGGACGTTAAGATCGTTTCCTCGGCCTTTGCCGCCCGCAGGTGCCGGCTGCGCTCGGGATTCGGGATCCTGGGATCTCCGGCTGCGCGTTCGGCGTCGGCGCGGAAGGATTCCTTGACCGCCGTCCGCGTGTTTCTGCCCCGCAGCCGTTCGGTCTCTTTTTTTAAGGCGTCCCGGGAGGTCCCGTAGTCGTTTGCGAGTTTCGTCAGATACACGTCCCGCTCCACGGGGCTTTGAAGCGCCGCTAAGATCCCGGCGGCTTCCTTTAAGAAAGACGCCTTGCCGTCGGCGGTGGCGACGTCGTACTTTTTAAGAGCCAACCCCAGTTTATACTCGGTTTCGTTGGGCGCCTCCTGAATAATCTGCTCGATGCGCCCGGCGCCCTCGGTTTTGATGATCTCGTCGGGGTCCTTGCCGCCCTCGCGTTTCAGGACGCGGACCTTCATGGGCGCGTTTTCGAGCATGCG
>CAMVBD010000284.1 GCA_947165615.1 uncultured Clostridia bacterium
CGTCAGATATAGAGGCGTCGATCTTGGCTGCATGGTGTTCCCCTTCAAACTGGTCTTATAAAAAATACTCATTTTGGCTATTTTTATATAACCAAAATGAGTATATTCTTAGAGTTGAAAAAAGTCAAGGGCATTTTCGTCCCAAAACAAAAAAGAAGGGAAGTTGTTTTATGGCATATAAAAGAATCCTGACGGTGCAGGACATTTCCTGCGTCGGGCAATGCTCGCTTACGGTCGCGCTGCCGATCCTGTCCGCTGCCGGACACGAGACCGCGATTCTGCCCTCTGCGGTTCTTGCGACCCACACCGCCGGTTTTTCCGGTTATCCCTTCCGCGATCTGACCGAGGATATCCCTGCCATTGCCGCGCACTGGCAAAAGGAAAACATCCGCTTTGACGGCATCTATACCGGCTATCTCGGTTCCGCCGAACAGATCGCCTATGTGAAAAATCTGTTTGCCACCGCGCTCGGGGACGGGGGCGTCACGTTCGTCGATCCCGCAATGGCGGACAACGGCAAGCTGTACCCCGCGTTCGATCAGGCGTTTGTGGAGGAGATGAAGACGCTGGTCTTCGGCGCCGACATCATTCTGCCGAATATCACGGAAGCCTGTTTTTTGACGGATACGCCATACCGCGATACGTATGATGAGGCCTATATTGATTCTCTGCTTCAAAAACTGACGGCGTCCGGCGCAAAAACCGTCGTCCTGACAGGCGTCGGTTTTGAAGACGGCTATACCGGCGTAATGGTTTACGACGGAAAAACAAAACAGTATTACCGCCATAAAAAGATCTCGCGCGGCAGCCACGGCACCGGCGACGTCTACGCTTCCGCGTTCGTCGGCGCATATTTGCAAGGAAAGACCGCTTATGACGCGGCGGTTATCGCAGCGGATTACACGGTCCGCTGCATTGAAAACACCGTCGACGATCCCTCGCACTGGTACGGCGTCAAGTTCGAGCCCGTGCTCCCGTATCTGATCGAGCGTCTGTCCTGATTCATCTCAATACCGGTTCGATCTGTTTTCCTTCAGCCGCCGCTTGCACGGCGGCTTTTGTCATATCGAATCTTGCTACGATAGAATTAGGCTTTTCGGCGGGATCATCCTGCGCATACGGGACAAAATAGACGTGCTTGAAATTCTGTAAGGCGCCGATGTTTTTTGCCGCTCCGGCCAGGGCGTCGTTCGTGGAGATCGCTATGACCAGCGGCCGACCGTTGCGCAAATGGCTTTTGGCCGCCAGTGTGACCGGCGTGTCCGCAATCCCGGCTGCAAGTTTTGCAAGCGTATTGCCCGTGCAGGGCTCGATCAGCAGAACGTCCAGTAGCTTTTTCGGGCCGATCGGTTCCGCCGCCTGCAGCGTATCTATAACGGGTGTACCGGTGATCGTTTCGATCTCTTTCCGAAAGTCCTCCGCTTTCCCGAAACGGGTGTCAAGCGAGGAGGCGTTAAAGCTCATGATCGGAACGATCTCATATCCGCTTTCTCTGAGTTCCCGCATGACGTTGAGAACACGACGAAACGTACAAAAGGAACCGGTCATCGCAAAGCCGATCGTTAAACTGCTACACATCGTATCCACCTCCTTCCAAGGCTTTCAAAAGCGCTTTTGCGAGTTCTTCGCCGGCGCTTTTCGGCGAATAGCGTCCGGGGAGACCTCCCGCGGAAATCAGACGAAGTCCGCGTTTATCTGCGGCGTATTTATCGAAGCCGTAGGGAGAAGAGGCGGCTTCCACCAGCACGCAGTCTGTCGGGAGCGCGCCAAGACGCGCCTCGTCCCAAATCTGAACGGGAACGGTATTGACAAAAGCGACCAGCCTGCTTGCAGGCTCGGAAAACGCCTCGGGCTCAAAAGCGCTGAGCCCGCATTGCCGCAAGTCTTCCAATACGCGCCGGTTTCTGGCGAAAACGATTGGTTCGGCGTCGACTGCCGACAGCAGACGGACAAGAGCCTTCCCGATTCTTCCATAGCCGCCGACGCCGATCGCCGCACCTTTCATTGCGCAGGGGACTTCCCGAATGAGAAGCCCGAGCAGCGCCTCGGCGGTCAGTTCGGCGTTTGCGGTCAGTAGTTCTTCATCTGTGAACAGATCCGTTATGGAAAGTGGATCGGTGAGTTTTTGAAGTCGTTCCTTTGCCCCCGCGCAGAAAATACGCGTCCCGTTGCCGACAAGATCTCGAATAGTCGATAGCAAAATGTCCCTGTCGGCATTCGGCGCAAATAAGGTCACGCCGTCTTTCGTCAGCGGGACCCCCAAAAAAAGGATCCCGTCGATTTTTCCGGTCAACGTGACGGGACGTATCCGGTCCGGCAGTTTTTTGATGTCATAACCGTCGGCGAAGACCGTATGTCCGGCGTCAGCAAGTACTTTTCCCGCATACAGCATACGCTCGTCTCCGCCGAGCAAATAGATTTCCATACGTTTGAACCTCCTCGCTCCATCCTATGCGGGCAGTAAAAAAAAGTGCGTACAGGCACCCCGCAGTCACATTCCAGTCATATTCGAGCGTTAAACTGTGTACAGAACGAAAAAAAAGGAGAAGAGAACCATGGAGATTTTAAGAGCCGAAAACTTGTCAAAGATCTACAGAACAGACGGCGGTGAGGTCCGCGCCGTGGACGGCGTCAGTTTCAGCGTGGAAAAGGGGGAGTTCGTTGCCGTGGTCGGTGCGTCCGGTTCCGGAAAATCGACCCTTCTGCACCTGCTCGGCGGCGTGGACCGTCCCACCTCCGGCAAGGTGTTTGTGGACGGCACGGACATATTTTCTCTGGACAACGACAAGCTTGCTGTTTTCCGCCGCAGACAGGTCGGCATCGTCTATCAGTTCTATAATCTGATACCAACCTTGAACGTGCGGGAAAACATCACCCTTCCGGTGGAGCTGGACGGCCGCGCCGTGGACGAAGAGCGCTTGGCTGACCTTTTGCGGATGCTCGGCCTTACCGGACGCGAAAAGAGTCTTCCCAATCAGCTCTCCGGCGGGCAGCAGCAGCGCACGGGCATCGGCCGCGCCTTAATGGCGCAGCCGGCGATCCTGTTGGCTGACGAACCCACGGGCAACCTCGATTCCAAAGCGGGCGACGAGATCGTGTCCCTTCTGCTTGAGACAAACCGCACATTCAAGCAGACCGTGATCGTTGTGACACATGACCCGGACGTTGCCTCAAAGGCTGGCAGAGTCATCACCGTGGAGGACGGCCGGATCATCCGCGACGAAAAACGCGGGTAAGGGGGTGTCGGCATGAACGTCATCAAACGTCTGACGCTTTCCGGCGTCCTGTTAAACAAAAAGCGCACGGTCACGACCATTCTTGCGATCGTCATGTCTGCCGCGCTCATCTGCGGCACC
>CAMVBD010000285.1 GCA_947165615.1 uncultured Clostridia bacterium
CTCATGCTGCGCGAGGACATCAGCGAAGGGCAGCGCATCCGGGCGTTCCGCATTCTGGCGGACGGCAAAGAGGTCTGCAAAAGCGCCTGCGTCGGCCACAAGCGGATCGTTCCGTTCGACGACCTGACGGCCGCCGTCCTTACGGTCGAGATCACGCAGGCGCTCGGACAGCCTGTTTTGCGGGATATTTCGATTTTTTAAGCACGTCCGGCGCCGTCCCCGGCGTCAAAAGGCAGGGACCGGCGCGATACCGGACCGGGCAGACCGCCTTTTCAAAGAAAAAACCTCCTGCGGCAGTTTTTCGCCGCGGGAGGTTTTGCAGGATTCGGGGAGCCGATTTTTTATATAAAAGGCCGTCCGACGTTACTTCTTTGTGTAGGTCAGGATCGAGCCGGTGTCGGTGTCCTTCATGGTGAGGTTGGCGCCGTCGACGGTATATTCCCAGATCTGCGTCGTGGACGCGCCTTCATAGGTGATCTCAACGGTCTCGCCCTTGTCGGCGTAGGTAAAGTTCATAAGAATGCCGTCGCCGGCGTCCCAGACGCCCTTGCCGTCTTCTTGAAAGGTATAGGCGCAGCCTTCCGCTTCATTGGCGCTCCACGTGCCGAGCAGCGCGGATTTCTTGTCGGCGTCGTCGGTCTTCTTTTCGCCGCAGGCGGTCAGACAAAGCACGGTCAGCAGGGTGCAAAGCGTCAGCGCGATCACGGTGAACAGAGTTTTTTTCATGTTGTTTTTCTCCTTTGATAAACTTGGATTCCTTTGTGCCGTCCGGGAAGGACCGCACAAGTGATTATGGATTATACGCCCGGATTGTTAAATTTTCAAGTTTTTGAAACAACTTATCCCAAAAAAATCAAAAAAACTCTATCATTCCGGGGCTGTGTCATAACGGACCTTCCCGCGTTTTCAGGCAAAACGGTGTTTACAAAACGCCGGAAACATGTTATAATTCAGCCGGTATACGACAGTGTACAAAAACATGAAAAAAGGTATTTCGGAAAGAGAGCGGTATGAAACGGTTTTTTAAGAGAACGGTCCTTTCGGCGCTGATCGCGGTCTTATTGACGGGCGCCGTTACCTTCGGCGGCTTCTGCCCGGCGGCAAACGCCATCGGCGAAGCCGACAAACAAAGTCTGAACGGCACAAACTGGATGTCGGGGATCCCGGACGGCCGGTATCTCTGTGAGATCAATCTGCCGGGCACGCACGACAGCGCGACGGCCTATTGCAAAAACACGACCGGCAACGCGGTCAGCCTCTTCGGCGTCCCCGTGTTTCAGTCGGGGGCGTACGCGAAAACGCAGACGCTTACCCTGTCCGAGCAGCTGGACGCGGGCGTAAGATATCTGGATCTGCGCTTATCCGCCAAGGACGGCGACCTCCTGCTCTGCCACGGCGACAACGAAAAGTTCGCGGTGCTCAACAAGATTTGGGGGCTTTTGCGTTTTTGGGACCGGATCGCCGCCTTTCTGACCCGTTCGGAATCCTCCTTTGCGGACATAGACGCGGAGTTTTACGCGTATGAGGACGAGGCGTGCACCGTTCCATTCACCTGTGACGGCGCGCTGACGCAGATCAAGGACTTTTTGGCGGCGCATCCGAGCGAAACGGTCATTGTGACCGTCAAAAAAGAAAACGGAGACGCCGGGGCTTTTTTAAGCCTTTTGCGGACACAGGTGGAAGCGCTGAAAACGGAGATGAACCCCGCGACGCGGCAGGCGTATCTCTATACCGAAGACGGAAGCGGCGTCTATACAAAAATGCCCACGCTCTCCGAAACCCGGGGAAAGATCGTACTGATGACGCCTTTTTATGAGGAACTGCAGGCCGGGGATACGCTGGACGCGGGAAACGGCGCGGGACAGACCGATTTTATGGGGACGACCTTCCGCTATGAAAACCACTGGAGCGTGACGGCTTGTCTGAAAACGGCGTACGTCGAACGCTTTTTGGACAAATTTTCGGATGACCTGAGCGAAGACCCCGCCGTCCGCCTGCCTTACGCAAACGTGCTGAAGACCAACGCCAGCGTCGTCCCGCTGCAAAGCCCCCGGACGATCGCCGAAAAGGTCAACGGCAGCCTTTATCGGCCGGACCGCTTTGTAAAGGGGCGCTATTACGGCTGGATCATGGGCGATTTTATGACCGAGGAGATCTGCCGGACGATCTGGCAGACCAATCTCTTTGTGCTTGACCGCTCGTCTCGGGCGGCGTAACGCCGGAAAGGACGCAGTAACATGGAAATGATGGCATCGTTTATTCGCAGAAGTCTGTCTCTTTTGTTCGCGCTGGTCGCGGGCCTCGGCGGATGGATCTCGGGCGAGCCGACCGTCTCTTCGGGGAATATGGAAATGACCCGCACGCTGGAATTCAACTATGCGGAGGGCGTGAGCTTCTGTCAGGGGCTTGCGACGGACGGGACGTTCTTTTACGGCATCGGCGCGTACAAGTTTTTGGACTACAACGCGATTACAAAGATCGATATCGCGTCGGGCGAGATCGTCGAGCGGCGGGAGATGTGTCTGCCGAAGGACCTATTAAAAAAGGGTTATTCGCATCTCGGCGACGGCTGTCTCTATAACGGCAGGCTTTATATCGCGCTCGAGGATTTCGGTTTTCGTCACCCGGGCGTGATCGTGTACGATCCCGCAACGCTTGAGGCGGTGGATTTCCACACGCTGCCGGACGAGGGGCGCGGAAACGGGCGCATCCCGTGGTGCGCGATCAAGGACGACGTGCTGTATTACTCGCAGTCAAACGACGTGGACGAGATCCGCATGCTGGACCTTCGGGACTGGTCATATCTCGGCGCCGTGAAAATCGACACGACGCTTTTTAAGGTGCAGGGCGGAGAATTCTATAACGATACGCTTTACGTCGTGACCAATTCCGGTCTGCGCGACAAAACGATGTACGCCGTGGACCTGCAAAGCGGGCGCGTGGAGCCGGTTTTCGTCCGCCGCACCGGCAGGCTCGACGCCGAGGGCGAGGGCATCGCGATCTGTCCGCTTGCGGACGGCTCTCTGTTCCACATCATCGACGTCGGTTCCAAGGTTCGCATCACAAGTTACCGGCCAACCGACTGACGTTCAAGTTCCAAAAAAGAATTGTTCAGAGGAGGTTCCCCATGTCGAAAAAGGCGATTCTATCAGTATTCCTTGCCGTTTTCATCATTTTCGGCATTCTGCTTTTCCTTTGCCTGAAGGATTCATCTGATGAAACGTATCCGACCGAGGACGTGCGGGAAAAATACGGGAAGGCGGTCGCTTCGCTCACGGCGTATGGGAACTACGGCTTTGAAGAGGTGCAGACGACGCCGCTTGCCGACGTATCCTTTGACGACATAGAAAGTCTTG
>CAMVBD010000286.1 GCA_947165615.1 uncultured Clostridia bacterium
GGATGAGGAGCCGCACGCCGGATGGGACCTTGACCGTATGCTGGTCGTCTGAAATGATGACCTTGATTTTATCTGACATATTGATACCTCACTGAGATGATTTTCCGATGGATAGCGGCTTACGGTTTTTCCTGCCGGCGTTCGGACGCCCGCTCGGAGGCCTTGATGATGTCCTGCACCAGTCTGTGACGGACCACGTCCTTTTCGGTGAAGCGAACGGTTTTGATGTCGTCGATGTTTTTGAGGATCCGCACCGCTTCTTTGAGGCCCGATTTTTTGCCGTCCGGCAGGTCGATCTGGGTCACGTCGCCTGTCACGACGATCTTGGAATTGAAGCCGAGTCGCGTCAAAAACATTTTCATCTGCTCGGGCGTGGTGTTCTGCGCTTCGTCGAGGATGATAAAGCTGTCGTCCAGCGTTCTGCCGCGCATGTACGCCAGCGGCGCGACCTCGATGCTCCCCTTTTCCTGATACTTCTGAAAGTTTTCGGCGCCGAGCATTTCGAACAGCGCATCGTACAGGGGCCTGAGATACGGGTCGACCTTCTGCTGCAGGTCGCCGGGCAAAAAGCCGAGTTTTTCGCCCGCCTCCACAGCCGGACGGGTCAGGATGATGCGGCTGACCTCTTTTGCGCGGAAGGCTTTGACAGCCATTGCGACCGCAAGATAGGTCTTTCCGGTGCCGGCGGGTCCGACGCCGAAGACGATGGTGTGCTTTGCGATGTCCTCGACGTAACTCTTCTGACCGAGGGTCTTGGGCTTGACTGGCTTGCCGCTCATGGTGACGCAGATGCAGTCGGAGGACAGGGACGGTAGTTTGTCGTCGTTGCCCTCGTTGACGAGCGCGATGCAGTAGCGGATGTTCTGCTCGGTAAGCTGCTCGCCCTTGTTGATGAGCATTAAAAGCCCCTCGAGCGCCTTTGCGGCCTTGGAAACCTGCTCGGGGTCGCCGGAGATCTTGATGGCGTCGCCGCGGTTGACGATGGAGACGCGGTACTCCTTTTCGAGCAGTTTCATGTTTTCGTCAAAGCTGCCGAAGAGACTGACGGCCTGCTCCATACGTTCGATATTGATGGTCTGTTCGTACATCTTGTTCCTTCCTTACAGCCGCAGCGCGTCGATCACGCCCGCGTACAGGCGGCTGGGATCGGCGTTGAACGCCTCGGCAATGGTATTGGCCTGCAACGAGTCGGCGGCAAAAAGCGTCGTTTGCAGCATGACAGTGTCGCCGTCCCGGATAGTCAGCGTGACGTGGCAGCCCTTTTCGAGGCGAACGATCTTAACGTCGGTGCCGAAACGCAGGCGCTGCTTTGACAACAGTTCCATGGCGGCGGCGACGGCAGCGTCGCGCGTCGGGCGGGGCAGGTCGGTCTCGAGGCGGTCCGCGACCAGACGCCCTTCTGACGTCAGCTCGTAATAATCGTCGTCCTCGCGGGCAGTCTTTTTGATCATGCCGCCCTCCGTCAGACTCGCCAGCGCATCGTTGACCTCAAAGAAATTCGCCAGCGCCGCCGTCTGCACGGCCTCGTTTAACTGCGCCTTTGAGAACGGGGCGTCAAGGCTTTTGAGAATATAGCACAGAAGGATCCGCACGTCGTTTTTCGTGCGCATGCCGCCGAGCGCGACCCCTTCCGTCAATGCGTCAAATGGGGATTCCATCCTCTTCCCTCCCGTCAGCCGAGCCGTATATAGGAATACGGCGGGATCGTAATATGGTTGATGTTTACGGATACGTTATTGTAATTCACGTACACGAGCGTACCGCCCGAAAAACCGGTGCAGGTCACGCCGTCCCGGATGATCTCATGCGATTCCATCGTCTCGCCCGCAAGGTCGCCGAGCGTCTTTTTTGCGGCGACGAAAAAGTCCGCGATCTCCGACATGGAGTTTTCGTAGTAGTACGGCGTGCCCTCCCGGAAGACGAACAGCGCCTTCGGCGCAGCGCCGTATTCCACGCATTTGAGCAGCCGCAGACGGAACGTCCCGTCCGAATTGACGGCGGCGCCGGAAAAGACGACCGCCCCGTGCAGGACAGCCGGGAAGAACGGGACGCCGACGTATTCGGGAGATTCCTCCACCGCGGTCTCAAGCGGGATATCCGTCAGCACGTCTGCGTACGGCAGAAGCGTGCGGCTGAAAGCGCTTAGCATCAGGTTCCCGGCGGAACGCAGGCTTGTGAGGCTCCCGGTCAGAGCGGAAAGATAGGACGGATCGCCGAACAGGGCCGGGGACAGGTCCGTGAGCCGCAGTCCCGCCGAATACGCGCCCGAAAGGGCCTCAAGGACGCCGAGCGTCTGCGACGAAAGCGCCTGCTCGTCGCCTACCGTTTTTGCGGCGCCCGAGCCGAACGCCGGAGCGCCCGGATAGGGACAAAACACGGACAGCGGCGCGCCGTCCGCGCCGCACAGAGCGCTTTGGCCCTTTTTGGCGTAAGTCAGATTCAGCCCGTAATAGAGCGGGATCTGCATTTCCTCAAGTTTGGCGGTCAGCGCCGCGAGGTCTTTTTTGCCGCCGAAGCGTTTGGCGGGACCGAGGTCCGCCCCGTTGTTCTGCGCGGCGCCGCCCTCGAACGCGCCGAGGAGGGTCAGGATCAGATCGTCGGCGCCTTTGCCGCCGAGGACCGCGCAAAGGTCTTCGGCCTGCCGGTAGGACGTCAGCGTGTCCCTGCCGTCGGCGGACAGAAGCACGTCCAGAAACAGCGGATAGGTCCCGCGCCGCACGTTTGTCGCGGGCAGGCTGCCGATACGGACAAGTTCTTCGCGCAAAGCCGCCGCCATATCCATGTAAGACGAGACTGGAGCGCTGAGAAAGCGATACCGGACAGACAGGGTCTCGTCCGGAAGATCGCGGTAATAGCACCGCTCGCCGGCGTATACGGCGCCGGACAGGGAAAAGGACGGGTACACAAGGTTGACGCGGTCGGAATTGGCGCCGCTTTTCTGCGCGTGGACCGAGCAGAGGCGTTCGCCCCCGTCAACAAGGGCGACAAGCCCGGCGTCGGCTTTGCCGATGCCGAAGGCCCCGGCCGAAGCGGGGACCGTACTGCCGAGGGCGGCGCCGGCGGAGACGGAATAGGTATAATCGAACCGGCTGCCCTCCTGCACCCCGGTTTTGACAAGGGCGCCGGGGCCGTCGGGGACCAGCAGGAAGTCGGACGCGGAGCCGGTCGCGGCGTAGGAAGCGCCGAAATACGGCAGAAGGTCGAAGCGGTCCAGCACGAACCCGTCCGAAACGAACACGCCGGAAAGGTCCACGCTGACGCTGAGTTTTCCGTCTGTCAGGACGTATTCGACCAGGATCATGGCGAAAGCCTCCCCCGCCGTGAGGGCGGAGGG
>CAMVBD010000287.1 GCA_947165615.1 uncultured Clostridia bacterium
AACTCTCACACTTTTTGAGCCGGATTGCCCTTGGATAAGTTACCGAGAAGCGTTTGTACTGCCCGATGCCAAATTTGTCCGATTACCCAGAAACCGCAATATTAGCGGGCTTTCGCGCCTATTTTCCTTCGACCCTTGACATCAAACAGACCGTCTCGACGTGCTGCGTATGCGGGAACATATCGACCGGCTGGATCTTTTTGACCTTATACCCGTGCTGAACAAAATAATGGAGGTCGCGGGCGAGGGTTTCGGGATTACAAGAGACGTAGACGACGCGTTCGGGCGCGAGCGTACAGACGCTTTTCATAAAGGGGACGGTACTGCCGGCGCGCGGCGGGTCCATGATGACGACGTCCGCCTTTTCGTGTTCGGCAGCCATTCCGAGCAGAAATTCGGTCGCGTCCGCGCAGACAAAGCGCATATTTTGAATCCCGTTGAGCTTTGCGTTGCGTCTTGCGTCGGCGACGGCGTCGGCGTTCAGTTCGACACTCAGCACCTCCCCTGCCGTACCGGAGGCGAGCATGCCGATGGTGCCGACCCCCGCGTAGACGTCGATCACCCGGTCGCCGGAGTGGAGATCCGCGAATTCCAGCGCCTTGGAATAGAGGAGCTTTGTCCCCCCGTAATTGATTTGATAGAAGGAGCGCGGCGAAATCATAAACTTTTTGCCGAGGAGTTCGTCCGTGATATAGCCGCTGCCGAAAAGGACCGTCTGTTCCTCGCCCAGCACAAGGCTTGTAAACCGATTGTTGACGTTTTGGATGATGGTGGTGATCTCGGGGTGCTTTTCGAGCAGCGCGCGGCAGAAATCGTTTTTGGACTTGAATTCCCTTGTCCCCGTCACCAGCACGACCATGACTTCCCCGGTGCCGACGGCGGTCTTGACCAGCACGTGGCGCAGAAAGCCCCGTCCGGTCTTATCGTTATACGCCGAAAGCTTGAAGGAACGCAGGAGCGAACGGACCGTGACGATGATGGCGTCCGCCGTTTTGTTTTCGAGAAGGCAGGAATTTACCTTGACGATGTTGTGCGTGCTGGACTGGTAGACGCCCGAAATGATCTCGCCCGAGCGCGTGGTCCCGAACGCGGCCTGCACCTTGTTCCGGTAATGAAAGGGACTCGGCGACGGCAATATTTCTGAAACGCGCCCAAATTTTCCGAGCAGCCGGATGACCTTTGCCTGCTTGAAGGACAACTGCTCCTCGTAGGACAGATTCGTAAGCTGACAGCCGCCGCATTTTTTTGCGACGGGACAGGGGAACTGATATGCCATAGTTTACTCCAAAAAATGCGGCAAGTTGCCTTGCCGCAAAAGACTGAAAACAGATATTATTCGCCCTTCATGCCGACAAGCTCCTGCGTGCCGTTGAAGGCGTCGACGGAAAGCTTGACGGAATCGAAGATCGCGGACTTGATGTCGTCGTCGGTCACGCCGAGGGACACAGCCCACTTTTTGTCGATGAAGGTGTTCATGCACATGATCTCGGCAAGCTCGACGGCGTTGATACCGCCCTCGACGTTCCGTTTTTTGTAATCCTTGATCATGGTCTTGCCGTACATGCGGAACATCCACTTTGCGATATGGATGATCTTGCGGTTGGGGGTGCCCATGGCCTCATGCACGATCTTCAGGAAGTCGTCCCAGGTCAGGTTATAGTAGCCGATGGGATAGCAGTTGCCGCCCTTGTTGCGCTCGGCGGCGCCGACGATGCACTGCGCGACCTGCCGGACCGTGACCATGGTGGTGCCGCCCTTGGGATACATGGTGATGTGACCGGTCTTGTCCATATTGTGGATCTGCTCGACCAGAATGACCCACACGGGCTTTCTGCCGGGCTGGGTGCCGAAGATGTAGGGCAGCTCCAGCACAGCGACGTTCGTTTCGTCGTCCGCAAAGCTCATGGCGACGTTTTCCTGCTCGATGCGGGAGCGGATATAGGGGTGCCATTCCGTCAGTTTCATCTCCGGGAAGGTCTTTGCAAAATAGGAGAAGTAGGAACCAAGGATGACGTTGTTTTTGATGCCGCACTTTTTGGCGAGCGTCAGGAAACGGCGGACGGGGTCGATGTTGTACTTTCTGTACGCCTCATAGACGGGCGCAGGGAATTCCACGCGCTCGTCAACGCCCGCGGCAAAGACGAAGACGTCGGAGCCCTTCATCATTTCCATAAGTTCGTCGTCGCTGAGCTCAAAATAATTGCCCCACTTGAGGTCCATTTCGGGCGGGATGGGAGCGCCGACGGGAAGTGGCGGCAGCGCGATGCTGGTCACTTCATAGCCCTTGTCAATGAACATCTGCGCGGCGGCGCAGCCGAGAAGACCGGTCCCGCCGATCATAAACACTTTCATTCTGAGGATTCCTTTCTATTTTTGTATTAGTTGGTCAAATCAGTTATGCGGGTATCTTGCGAGGTTGGATTCATGCTCGGAAAGAGTTTCCGCCACGTGCATCTCGCCGTCCAGATCGTGCATGAAGTAATAGTAGGAGGTGGATTCCGGACGAAGCGCCGCGACCAGCGCGTCATCGCCTGGATTGCAGATGGGACCGGCGGGTAAGCCCTGCCGCTCGTTGGTGTTGTATCGGGCTAAATAGAGATCGTATGTGCCCGCCTCCTGCAGCTGTTCCTGTCGGTTTGTAATATACATACTGGTGGAATCACAGTTGATGACCGGGAACGAACTGCTGTCAAGACGATTGTAAATGATGGAAGAAACCGTACGCATCTGTCCGCCGTCATTTGCTTCTTTTTGGCAGATGGAAGCGACGATGATCACTTCCTCCATCGTACGGCCGGACGTTTCCAGCATGGCCTCGTACTTATCTTCCCACTTGGCGGAGAAATTGTCAAGGAAACGCTTTATTACGCTCTGCGGGTTCTCGCCGATGTAAAACTCGTAGGTATCGGGATACAAAAAGCCCTCGAGTGCACGATACCGCTCGGCTCGGTTTTCCATATTTTGCAAGAAGGGATACTGATCGAAGAGTTCATCGGAATTCATCGCGTCATAAAGTGCGGAAGCGGACGCGACTTTATTTTCTTCCAGGCGCTGAACGATCTGATCGACCGTGAATCCTTCGGGGAACGAAACCTTTACAGTGGAGACGACTTCGCCGTTGTTCAGGATCTCTTTAAGCATACCTTCAATGCCCATATCATAACTCAGAAGGTATGTTCCCGCCGGATAGATCGCTTCTTTGGGATCGGATTGATCGAAATGAAGAATATGAGACGCGAATTTACAGAATACGGCGCTGTAAATCATACCGGAATCCTCAAGTTTTTCGATCACTTCATCCGTAGTCATGTCTTTGTCCAGAACGACCATTT
>CAMVBD010000288.1 GCA_947165615.1 uncultured Clostridia bacterium
TTTGCTTCTCTGGGGCAACGGCCGGCTGTATAAGATCCCGGGCTTCTGGGACGGCGGGAATACCTGGCGCGTGCGGTTCGTTTGCCCGGCGGAGGGCGTATGGCAGTGCAAAACCGTCTGCTCCGATGTTTCGAACGCTGCGCTGCAGGGCAGAACGGCCACGGTGAACTGCGCCGCCTACAACGGGGACCTGGACGTCTACAAGCACGGTTTCGTCACCACACGCTACGGCGAAAAATATCTGACTTACGACGATGGGACGCCGTTCTTCTACCTCGGCGATACCCACTGGGGGCTTATGAATGAGCCTGCCAATGTGGTATCAGTTATCAGCGCGAAGCGTGCCGGGCAGGGCTTCACAGTCTATCAGTCAGAGCCGCTTGACTGCGCCATGAACAACGCTGTCACAGTAAATGTCGACGACAGCTGTCTGGAGGATTTCAAAGCGCTGGACGAGAAGTTTGCGATCATCGCAGAGGCAGGTCTTACGCACGCAAACTCGCAGTTCTTCTGGCCGCTTTCCGGAATGAGCCTTCTCATCGAGAATCACGGCGGATGGACCGAGCCGAAGCTCAGGGGCATGCTCGGAACCAAAAGAGTCACCATGCCCGACGTTTCCGATGAGGCGAAGGCGTACCTTGCCGAGCTTTCACGTTACTGGGTCGCCCGCTACAGCGCATATCCCGTTATCTGGACTTTGGGACAGGAGGTCGACAACGACCCTTATCAGGATGAAACCTCCAAATGGAACGCCGTAAACAATCCCTACAAATATGTCGCGGAATACATGAACAAATACGATCCCTACGATCATCCCGTCACCGCCCATCAGGAGAGCACCGGCGACACCGTGGCTTACGGCAACGGACTCGGTACCGGCGAGGTCCGTATGATCTATTATCCGAACGGAGCGCCTTCGGCTTTCAGAAACGTCGCCGCGCACACGATGTATGCCGCACAGTGGCATCCGAAGAATGCCGAAAGAGACGACTATGTTTCCGCAAAGGATTTCTGGTACAACGGACAGGGCAAGCCCGTTATCAACTACGAGGGCAGATACTGCTATCTCTGGACGAAAAATTTCGGCGCAAGATGCCAGGGCTGGGCAAGCTTTCTCAGCGGAATGAGAGGCGCTTCATGGGGAGCCCATCCGACGTGGCTGTTCAACTCGACTGCCGACATGTACGGTGATACCGATGACAGCGTGGATCTTGTCAGAGTTGAGGAGAAAAAGGATATAACGTGGGAAACCGCGCTTGATATGCCGTCCTCCTATCAGTTGGGCTATATGCGTCAGTTTATGGAGAGCATCGAGTGGTACAACCTGATCCCCCGCTTCAATAACTGGGCCTATTTCGTGCCCTCTTCCGACGTGTACGCCTACTGCGCCAGCAACAAGGAAAATACCGAAATGGTGGTCTACTTCTACTCGTTTACGGATGCGTCCGTCGCCGAACGCGTCAACACCAAGAAAAACGGCGGCATTCTGACCGGGACCGTGGGCTGCCTGAAGGCAGGCGAAGAATACACCTATCAGTGGTTCGATCCGATCAGCGGCAAATACCTTGAAAGCGGCTCCTTTACCGCGTCCGGGCTCGGCACGTGGTTTGCGGGCCTGCGTCCCGACGACACCGATATGGTGCTGCTGATCCGAAAAGCATAACACGATATGATAAAAAGGAGACGAAGACCTGCATGAAAACGACACCGGAGATTTCCGCAAGAGCCGAGGCCCTTGTAAAGCGTCTGACGCTGGAGGAGAAGCTGAGTCTTATCATTGAGACCGCCGTGGCGGTGGAGCGGCTGGGCATACCGAAATACTACCACGGCAACGAAGCCCTGCACGGCGTGGTGCGTCCCGGCAGATTCACCGTGTTTCCGCAGGCCATCGCCTTCGGCGCGATGTTTGACGACAGGCTGCTCGAGACCATTGCCGACGCCATTTCCACCGAGGCCCGCGCGAAATACTTTTTCGGCGAGCAGGAGGAAAACGGCGGAAAGCCCTACGAGGGGCTGTATAACGGGCTGCTGACCTTTTGGAGCCCGGACCTGAACCTTGCCAGAGACCCGCGCTGGGGCCGGACCGCCGAGACCTACGGCGAGGACCCTTTCCTTGCGGGCAAAAACGGCGCGGCCTTTGTGCGCGGCATACAGGGGTATGACACGCATTACCTGAAAGCCGTCGCCACGCCGAAGCATTTTACGGCGAACAACGAGGAACACAACCGCTTTTCCTGCAACGCGGTCATGAGCGAAAAGACGTTTCGGGAGTACCATCTCGAGCCCTTCCGCATGGCCGTTGAGGAGGGACACCCCGAGGCGGTCATGGCGGCGTACAACGCGGTCAACGGCGTGCCCTGCCACGAAAACCGCCGGATGCTGACGGACATTTTACGGGGCGAATGGGGCTTTGACGGCTACGTCGTGTCCGACTGCGGGGGCGTGAGCAGCCTGTGGGATTCCCACCACAAGGAGCCGGACGAGGTGTCGGCCGCTGCCGCTGCGCTGAACGCCGGCGTGGACCTCGAATGCGGCGAGGGCTTTTTTAAGACCTATCTCAAAAAAGCACTGGACGAGGGCAAGGTGACCGAAGAGCGCATAAACGAAGCCGTCCGCCGCGTGCTGACAGCCCGCCTGAAGACCGGACAGTTTGACGATCCCGAAAGCCTGCCGTGGTATAAGACGCCCTTTTCCGTCATCGGCTGCGAAAAGCACGGAAAACTCGCCTATGAAGCGGCGATCAAGTCCGCGGTGCTGCTGAAAAACAACGGGGTCCTGCCGCTGAAACAAACCGGCCTGACGGTGGCGGTGTGCGGCAACAACGCCGACGTCGCCCAGTTCGGCGACTATTCCGGCGTGCCGGTCCATAAGCCCGTGACGCCCTTGGAGGGCATACGCGCGTACCGGGACGTCGGCGTCCTCTTTACGCCCTGGCGCTACACCGAGACCGGCGACACGCCGCAGCCTGTTCCGGCGGCCTATCTCTCCCATAACGGACAGGCGGGCGTCGAGGGCAGGTATTACGCCAACGCCGATTTTGCGGGACTGCCGAAAGACCGGATCGACGCGACGCTGGAATTTGTGTGGGACGCGCAGATGCCGGACCCCCTGACGGGACCGGACGCGTTTTCCGTCGTCTGGCGCGGCGAGGTCACGGCGCCCTACACCGGAACGTATACGTTTTCCGTGCGCGCGGCGGGCTTTGCCCGCTGCTCCCCGCCGGAACTGACGCTGGACGGCGGGACCTACGACGGCGGCGACGCCATCCGTCTCAGACGCGGCGAGTCGGTCTCGTTCCTTTTGAAATACGCAAGGACGACCGAAAAGCC
>CAMVBD010000289.1 GCA_947165615.1 uncultured Clostridia bacterium
GACGCGTCGGGCAGCTTTGCAAAGACGCCGGTCTCATCCTGACGCCGGTCGGCGCGACCTACCCGTACGGCGTAGATCCAAACGACGCCAATATCCGCATCGCGCCCTCCTGCCCGAGCGTGGAAGAACTTTCCGTCGCGACGGCGCTTCTGACGACCGCCGTAAAGCTTGCAGCGTGCGAGGCGCTGCTTGCCGAAAAAGCGGAGGCGACGGTATGATCCGCATCGGCCACGGATACGACGTACCCCGCTTCGCGCCGGACCGGGCCCTTGTCCTCGGCGGCGTAAAGATCCCGTATACATACGGACTCGACGGTCACTCGGACGCCGACGTCCTGACGCACGCCGTGTGCGACGCGCTGCTCGGAAGCCTTGCGCTCGGGGATATCGGAAAGCACTTTCCCGATACGGACCCGGCGTACCGCGGCGTCGACAGCCAGCTGCTGCTCGCCGCGTGCCGGGACAAACTCCGGCAGGCGGGATATGCCGTCGTCAACGTCGACGCAACCGTCATCGCCCAAAAACCGAAGCTTTCCCCGTACGTCGAAGCCATGCGCGTCCGTCTGGCCGAGACGCTTCAGACCGATCCTTCATTTATCAGCGTCAAAGCGACGACGGAGGAGGGACTCGGATTTACGGGCGCCCTTCAGGGGATCGCCGCCCATGCGGTCGTCCTCGTACAAAATACAGAACAATAAAACGGTGGGGTATCAAAAATGGTTTTGACAGCATTACAAGACAGTATTCAGACCTTTTTCTTAAGGCTTAAGGACGTTTTTCTCAATTTCAAGCCTTTCCCGGATATCCTCGATATCCTGCTCGTGACGCTTATCATCTACGCCGTCATCGTGCAGCTGCGCAAAACGCAGTCCATTCAGATCATCAAGGGCATCATCTTCGTCGCCATCGTCTACGGCGTCGTGTCCCTGCTCAACATGCCCGCCAGCTCCTACCTCTTCAGCAGGCTCTTCAACGACATTATCCTGATCTTCGTTATCCTGTTTTCGGGCGAGATCCGGCAGGCGCTTGAGCGCATGGGCAGAAGCAAATTAAAAAAGAACCTGCCCTTTTTCAACCGCAATCAGGAGGAGGCGTCGGTGGACGCCATCAACTCCGTCTGCCGCGCCTGCGGCGCCATGAGCAGAAGCAAGGTCGGCTCTCTCATCCTCTTCCAGCGCAATACGCTGCTGGGGGATCTGACAAAGCAGGCCGTTATGATCGACAGCGAAACGACCTTTGAAATGCTCTGCTCCATCTTCTATCCCAAAGCCCCGCTCCACGACGGCGCCGTCATCATCAAGGACGGACGCATCGTCGCCGCAAGATGCGTCGTTCCCATGAAAAACGACCGGGCGGCGGGCGAGGGCTTCGGCACCCGCCACAGAGCGGCGCTGGAAGCCAGCCTCAACTCCGACTGCGTCGCGGTCGTGACAAGCGAAGAGACCGGCATCATCTCCGTCGCGGTGGAAGGGACGCTCAGACGCGGCGTTTCCGACAGCGAACTGCGTGAGATCTTAAGTCAGTATCTGCTCGGCGGGTCCGGCTCCAAAAAGTCCAAAGAGCCGAAAGAAAAAACCGGCAGACGGAAAAACACGGACGAAACGGTCCGGGAAGGGGAGGAAAGCGATCATGTTCAATAAAAAGAGCGAGCCTGCCGAAAAACAGAACCGGCGCAGATTTTTGGATCGCAATTCCATCGTATTCGTGCTCTCTTTCGCGATCGCCGTCATCCTTTGGATCGGCGTGTCCATGTTCCAGACCACAAAAGTGGACAAGACCTTCCAGGGCATTCGCGTGCGCATTCCGTATGAGGGCAGCCTTCCCGCCAACAGCAGCCTGCAGATTTTCGGCGAATCCGAATTTACGGTCGACGTGACCGTTTCCGGAAAAAGTTATATCATCAACGACCGGAATTTTACCGACTCCATCGACGCCTACGTCTCCCTCTCCTCGATCCGGGAGGCCGGGACCTACACCCTTCCCGTTACCGTGACCTGCTCCAACTCCGACGTGGAGATCACCAACGTCACGCGCACCAGCATATCCATCTACTTTGACGAAACCGTGGAACGCGCCTACCCGCTGACCGAAGAGATCCTCGAAGGCGCGGACTATCAGCTGCCGGAGGGGTACACCCGCGAAAATCCGAGACTGAGCACCGACACCGTGCTGCTGGAAGGCCCCTCGCTTGAACTCGGCAGGATCTTTGCCGTCAAAGCGACCGTAGAACTCAACAAGGAGGTCACCGGCACCGAGACCTTCCAGGCGGATCTGGTCTATCTCGGCAACTCGTCCGTCGTTCTCATGGATTCCCAGATCCCGAACGTCACGGTCAAAAACGAGGACCCCATTACCGTGACCGTGCCCGTGAGCATCACTACGACCCTTGCTCCCGTTATTGAGATCACCGGCGCGCCGGCGTATTTCCGCGAAAACCCCGTGCCGTACACGGTCACGCCGGAACTGCTGACCGTCGTGATCCCGTCCAACGACACTACCACCTTCAACGCAAAGGAGATCAACGTCGGAACGCTTGACTTTTCCGAGATCGACAATACGGACCGGACGTACCTGTTCCCGCTGAAGGATCTGGATTACTTCTTCCGCGACGGTCCCGATACCGTCGGCGTTCGCATCAACATGAGCGACATGGCAAAACGCTGGCTGACCATCAACGTGGATACGACAGACGTCAAACTGCCCGACGGCGCCGAAGTCCTGACTTCGTCCATCTCCGGCGTTCAGGTCATCGGTCCGGAATCTTCCGTCATGGCCGGTACCATCGGCAACGACGAAGCCTACGCCGTGCCGGTGGTCGAGGGCGTCGAGTGGCATGCCGGAGTCAACACCGTACCCGTCAAGATCTACCTCCGCACGCTGACCGACAGCTGGGTGCGCGGCGAGTATTCCGTTGAAATCAACGTCCCGGCGTAACCCGCCAAACAAAAAACTGTACGAAAGGGGAGCAAAACATGAACCGGACCCGGATGTTCATCCGTCTGACCGCGCTGACGGCGGCGCTGTGCCTGATGCTGTCGTCCTGCTCCCTTTTTGAGAATATTTCCCCGGAATCCCTGCTCAAAGCGCCTCGGCTGACCGGGGCGGACGGCAAGATCCAGCAGGCGTTCGAGGACGCCGTCGGGGCAGGCGTAAAACTGGTCAATCCCGTTGGCGGCGACTACCGGTCGTCTTATCTCAGGTACGACGTCGACCGGGACGGGACCGAAGAAGTGCTGGTGTTTTACACAAAGGCCGACGCCGGAAGCGAAGTGCATATCCATTTCCTGCGGCAGGCCGCCTACATTGTGATGAGCCTTAATGCCTCT
>CAMVBD010000290.1 GCA_947165615.1 uncultured Clostridia bacterium
GGATCCGGAAGGATCTCGATAACTGGTTTATCCTTGTAAAGGAAAAGGACGGAAGGCCGCTCGGCGCCGCCTACTACACGGACGTCAAGGACGGCTGGTTCGAATTATTCGGGATCGACATAGACGGGGGTCTCTTCGATCCGGCGCTTTATAAGGAACTGCTGCAGGCGGCGCTGCTCGACGCGAAACGCAGGAACGGAAAAGTCATGACCCATTTCTGCGAGAAGGAATACGAAGAAACCGCTCTGGCATGCGGATTCACGAGCGTCGGGAACTATCTCTGCCATAAAATAACGTTGAAATAAAACTTTCGGAGAAACCAGGATGAAACTTACCATGCTCGGCACGGGCAACGCGCTTGTCACACAGTGCTACAACACCTGTTTTATGCTTGAAGACGATAACCGGCTGTTTCTGGTCGACGGCGGAGGCGGAAACGAGATCCTGCACCGGATCCGACAGGCGGGGTACGACTGGATGGACGTGCGCCACATTTTTGTCACCCACAAGCACATCGACCATTTACTCGGGATCGTGTGGATGGTCCGGATGATCTGCCAGTTTATGCAGCACGGGGACTATTCGGGAGACGCGTTCCTCTATTCCCACAAAGAGGTGCTCGACCTCATCCGCGACATGGCAGGGAGCCTTCTGCCGAAAAAGCACGCCGCCTTTTTGGACGACAGGCTGCATCTGGTGGAGGTCCGCGACGGCGAAACGATGCGGATCATCGGGCACGACGTCACCTTTTTCGATATCCGCTCCACAAAAGCCAAGCAGTTCGGCTTTCGGATGGGGCTTGACAACGGCAGAGTCCTGACGTGCTGCGGCGACGAGCCGCTGAATAAGGACGTCGAGCCTTATGCCGAAAACTGCGACTGGATGCTGCACGAGGCGTTTTGTCTCTATTCGCAGGCGGATATATTTGATCCCTACGAAAAGCACCATTCCACCGTCAAGGACGCCTGCCTTCTCGGGGAACGCCTCGGCGTCAGGAACCTGCTTTTGTATCACACGGAGGACCGGAACCTCTCTGACCGGAAGCGGCTTTACCGGGAGGAAGGAACGCGGTATTACCACGGTTCGCTTTGGGTCCCGGACGATTTGGAGACGCTGGAACTGTGAGCAAACGATTCGGTTTTTACATTTGGAGGTAAACCATGCAAAAGAAAATCGTACTTGTCAACGCCGGTCCCCGCAAGGGCTGGAACACCGACACGCTTTTGACCGAAGCCGGAAAAGGCGCCGAGAGTATGGGTGCCGAGGTCGTTCGCTTTGACCTGTTCCGGCTCGAAAAATACACCGGCTGCATTTCGTGCTTTGGCTGCAAAAAAGAGGCAAACAAGGGAAAATGCGTCTGCCGCGACGCGCTCAAGCCCGTGCTGGACGCCATCCGGGAAGCGGACGGGCTGATCATCGGCTCCCCGAACTACCTGTCGGAAATGACGGCGTCGTTCCGCGCGCTTTACGAGCGGCTGATCTTTCAGAATCTGACTTATAACCTGGAAACGCCCTGCTGCAACGAGCATCCGATCCCGGTGCTTTTGATCATGACCAGCAACGCGCCGGACACCGCCTACACGCAGCTTATCGAAAACTACAGGCAGACGCTGAGCCGTTTTGTCGGCCCCACCGAGACGCTTGTCAGCGGCAACACGCTGCAGCTAAAGGATTACGGCAAGACGGACTGGCCGTGGACGCTGTTCGACCCCGAGGCCAAAAAGCTCCGGCACGAAACGGCGTTCCCGCAGGAATGCAAAGCGGCGTTTGAAAAGGGCGCGGCGCTTTGATGCCGACGCCGGACGCAAGCCGCGCCCTGCAGCACGAAAAAAGAAAAGGAGGCAAAGGCCATGAAGGACCCCAAATTATGGATCGAACTATTCGGGTACCTCGGCTCCGGACTCGTAGTCGTTTCCATGCTGATGACCTCGGTGATCCGGCTGCGGGTGATCAATCTGATCGGCAGCGTGATCTTCGCGATCTACGCGCTGATTATTCAGTCCTATCCCACGGCAGTCATGAATTTCTTTTTGGTGGGGATCAACGTCTATCATCTCGTAAGGCTATTGAAGACGGAAAAACACTACGAACTGATCCGCACCGAGCAAAACGACCCTTATTTCGGGTACCTGCTGCGTGACTCTCTGGAGGATATCCGCCTGTGGTTCCCGGATTTTTCGCCGGACGGCCTTGACGCCGACGTCGCGTATCTTGTGTGCTGCGACAGGAATCCCGCCGGGCTGTTTCTCGGAAAACGCAGCGGGGACAACGAGATCGCCGTTCTTTTGGACTACGCCACGCCCGTTTACCGGGACACCTCCGTCGGGCGCTTTCTTTATAACGCCCTGACGAAGGATGGATGCAGGCGGTTTACGTTCAGGGACAACGCCCCGAAACACGTAGGATATCTTGAAAAAATGGGCTACCGAAAAACCGACGAGGGTGTTTACGTCCTGACAAAATAACGCTGCAGGACCATTCCATAGGGTCCGGCAAAGCCTCGTTCGGAGCCTCTGCTCTTTCGATTTCGTCCCGCTGAGAGGAAACGCGCCCTGGCGCGTTTCTTTTTATGCCGGACTGTTGAGTTTTTCTCAGAAAAGACTATGATTTTGCAAAAGACTTTGATATAATAGATTGGATTCTATTTGACCGCCAAGAAAAACGGAGGAAATAATGATGAAGAAAGAGAAAAAACAGCGCAGTCTTCCCGTAAAGATCCTGCGTACCGTCGGGATCGTTCTGCTTTGCGTCGTCGTACTGCTTGCCGGCTTTGTCGGCTTTTTGTCCGTGACGGAATTTAAGCCCGAAGACGTCGAGCCCCTTGAGGTCGAGGGGACGGCGGCAAAAGCGCTGAAAATCGGCGACTCCCTGAATGTGACCTCGTGGAACATCGGCTACGGGGCGCTCGGCGACAATGCGGACTTCTTTATGGACGGCGGCACAATGGTCAAAACCGCCGACGATGAACGGATCAAGGCCAATATGGACGGGATCATAAAGGCCATCGGAACACCCGACGTCCTGTTTTTGCAGGAGACGGACCGCGATTCCGCCAGAAGCGGACACGTTGACGAATACGCACAGGTGCGCGACAGCCTGAACGACAGCGGCAAATACACGTCCGTTTTTGCCAACAACTTTAAGACCGCGTTCGTCCCCTATCCCATGCCGCCCATCGGCAAGGTGGATTCCGGCGTTGCGACCTATGCGTCGTTTACGCAGGAAAGCGCCGAGCGCGTGCAGCTGCCGATCCCCTTTTCGTGGCCGGTTAGCATAGTGAACCTCAAGCGCTGCCTGCTGGTCACCCGCGTGAAGATCGAGGGC
>CAMVBD010000291.1 GCA_947165615.1 uncultured Clostridia bacterium
CCCAATCCCCAATCCCCAATCCCCAATCCCCAATCCCCAATCCCCAGATTTTTAATTTTTCTCGAAAGGTCTTAATCTTTTCCCGAAAGGTCAAATGAGCACAAGCCTGCTACATTTTTTCAGAGTGCGGTTTAAAAGGCGAAAAAAGCATGCCCCAATTATGATAAAAAAACGGCTCCCGTGAAGAGAGCCCAAAGCTCGGAATCCCTTGATATATCAAGGAAAATCGGGTATAATAAAGTACCCCGATACCGACAGATAATTCTATCAATATTGGGGTACGATTATGGTGGACGCGCGGGGAGTCGATTCTCGCGCTGCGGCGCTCGGTCAGGCGCGGCTCTCGACGTCCACCGGACGTCGATTCAGTACCGCGCCGCTTCGACTCCCCTCTTTTTGAATCGAATAGAAAAACAAAAGGCAGCGCACGGCTGCCTTTGTTTTTCTGGTGGAAGCGAGGGGAGTCGAACCCCTGTCCGAAAACCCATCCTCCCGACTTTCTACGAGCGTAGTTCCTTGTTTAGATCTCGTTCTTCCCGGCGCGAGGGAACACGCTCCGGGTCAAACCAGCCTCATTGTGCGTGACGAAGTATGAGGTCTCGATCGTGCACGTTCACCGCTGATCGACGCCTTTGCACCGGGCCGCGGTACTCCCGGGAAAGACGGCTGCGGCCCTTAGGCGGCAGCTAAAACAGTGTTATTGTTGTTATTTATTTTATAACAGTGGAGCTTTTATAGAGGTTCCCCGCCTCTGCTCGCTTATCGGATCTCAAGATCCCCGTCGAAATCCTTTCGCTCCCATAAAGCCGCCTGCGGCGGCGGGTGCGCGGGCGCCCGGGTGCATGGGAAAAGAATGCGTAAGGCAAAATGCAAAACCAAACGGCGGCTTTGCCGCATCAGAAAACGGGGTATGGGGTGTAACCCCATCCTTAATTCTGTATTCATAATTCTGCATTTTGCATTTCGCGTCTGTATACACACATGGGAAACGTGCAGTTACGCGCGTTCCTTCATCGTGCGGTCGATGTTTCGTTTTGCGTCCTTTTCGGCTGCGGCGGCGCGTTTGTCGTAGAGCTTTTTGCCCTTGCAAAGCCCCACCTCGAGCTTTGCGCGGCCCTTTAAGAAGTACACCGACAAGGGAATAATAGCATACCCCTGCTGTTTTGTCAAGCCGAACAGCTTCATGATCTCGCGCTTGTGCATGAGCAGGCGCTTGGGTCTGAGCGGGTCGCGGTTAAAAATGTTGCCCTTTTCGTAGGGGCTGACGTGCAGGCCGAGGGCGAAGATCTCGCCGTCCTTGATCTGGCAAAAACTGTCCTTGAGGTTCACTCTGCCTTCGCGGATGCTTTTGACCTCGGTGCCGAAGAGTTCGAGTCCCGCCTCATACGTCTCCTCCACGAAATAGTCGTGATAGGCTTTTTTGTTGCGCGCGACCACGGTTTTTTCGTCGGGCAAAGGGAAGACCTCCTTTCAAAGGGTGTTGGGTGTTGGGTGTTGGGTGTTGGGTGTTGGATGTCGGCGGCGCGCAAAGCGCGCATTATAATTGGATCAAAAGGCAAGGCCTTTTCCTTCATCCAACATCCAACATCTGACATCCAACATCCAAAAAAGCGGAACGCTTTTTTGTTACATGCTCTCGGGCGCGTCGACCTTCAGAAGCCCTAAGAGGTTGGCGAGGACCCGTCTTGTCTGTTCGCACAGGAAAAGCCTTGCGGCGGTCAGGTCCGCGTTTTCGGTCTCCACGCGGCAGGCGTTGTAGAACTTGTGGAAAAGGGTGGAAAGCTCCAGCGCAAAGCGCGTGATGCGGCTGGGGTCCAGCGCCTTTGCCGCGGACTCCACTTCGCCGGTGAGGGTGGAGATGTAGCGGATGAGTTCCTTTTCCTCGGGCTCTGCGAGCAGGGCGGTCTGGGAAGCGTCCGCGCCGCAGTAGGCGACGCCCTTTTCTTCCATTTTGCGGAAGATGGAGCAGATGCGCGCGTGCGCGTACTGGCAGTAATACACGGGGTTTTTGCTGGACTCGCTGACCGCAAGGTCCAGGTCGAAGTCGCAGTGGGTGTTCGCCTCGCGCATGTTAAAGAAGAACCGCGCGGCGTCGATGGGCACTTCCTCGAGGAGGGTGACAAGCGTGATGGCTTTGCCGGAGCGCTTGGAAAGCTTGACGGCTTCGCCGTCCTTGACAAGGCGCACCATCTGCATCAGCACCACCTGCAGGCGCTCGGGGTCCACGCCGAGGGCCTGCAGCGCCCCCTTGAGGCGCGGCACGTACCCGTGGTGGTCCGCGCCGAGAATGTCGACGGCAAGGTCGAACTTCCGTTCACACAGTTTATTGTAATGATAGGCGATATCCGGCACGATATACGTGAAAAAGCCGTTGGAGCGTCTGAGAACGAAATCCTTGTCGCAGCCGAACTGTTCGGCCTTGAACCACAAGGCGCCCTCGCTTTCGTAGGTGTAGCCTTTTTCGGTCAGCATGTCCACGACCTTTTTCGCCGCGCCGGAGTTGTGCAGGTCGCTTTCGTGAAACCAGGTGTCGTATTTGATCTTGTATTTCAGCAGGTCGCGCTCCAGACCCTGAATGTTCAGCGGCAGGGCGTAGTCCACAAGGGCTTTCCGGCGCTCTTCCTCGGTCGCCGTCATGTACTTGTCGCCGTAGATGGCTGCAAAGTTGACCGCGTGGTCGATGATGTCCTGCCCGTGGTAGGAGTCCTCCGGCATTTCGACGGGATCGCCGTAGTGCTGGCGGTAGCGGATATCCAGCGACAGACCGAACTTTTCGATCTGGTTGCCGCCGTCGTTGATGTAAAACTCCCGTTCCGTGCGGTAGCCCGCCCAGGTCAGCAGCTCCGCCAGACTGTCGCCCAACGCGCCGCCCCGGGCGTTGCCCACGTGCATGGGGCCGGTGGGGTTGGCGGAGACGAACTCCACCAGGGCGCTCTTGCCCGCGCCGATATCGGAATGGCCGTAATCCGCTCCCTTGTCCGCGATATCGCAGAGCACGTCCGCGTAAAATGCCGGGGAGAAGGTGAAGTTGATGAAGCCGGGGCCGGCCGCCTCGATCTTTCCGAAAAAGGTGCCCTCCAGCGACGCGTTGTCGATGATCGCCTGGGCGATTTTGGCGGGGGCCATGCGGAAGGCCCTGGCGTGGGCCATGGCGGCGTTGGTGGAATAGTCGCCGTTTTTGCGGTCGGCGGGCACCTCGATCTTGAAGGGGACCCGCTCCGCCCGGGGCAGGGCGCCGGTCTCCATTGCCTTTTCGATCGCCGCCGTCACACAGCCGGTCAGCTGCTGTTCGGCCAGTTTGACAAGCATAC